>JAKADI010000079.1 GCA_021820675.1 Bacillota bacterium
CCTGTATCAATAAAAAAGGATAAGTAAAGGGAAAGTTGGCGGTGTGCACTCTACCTTTCCCAGAACCGGCACCCATCAGGGGCTATGCTTGCCTGGTGTTCCGTCATGGGCTGGAATGCGCTAAAGGGGCCACCCGGGTCGAGCGCCGTGAACTGGTGTTAACATGATATCTAGAGGAGCTGGTTGGCCAACTCGGCTAAGGACGTGACCTGACCCGCCGGTGGCAAATTCAGATGCTCCGGAACCGTATGCGTCCGGTTAATCCAAAACACGGAAAAGCCGAACGCGACCGCCCCCGCCACATCCCACCCGTTGGACGAGACGAAGGTCACCTGATCGGCCGTTCCCCCATATCGATCCAACACGACTTGGTACGCACTCGGATCGGGTTTAAAGCACTGTGCTTCCTCAATGCTCAACACATCATCAAGCAAGGGCCACAGCCCGCTGTGCGCAACTGATGCTTGGAGCATCCTCGGATCCCCGTTGGATAAAATCAAGGGAGACCACCCTGCGGAGCGAAGTATCTCCAAGGCGGGGCGGGCGTCGGGGTACGCCTCAGCGTCGGTCCACCCGCTCATGAGCCGTTCCCGGTCCCATGGGTCCACGCGAAGCGCGAATCGCTCCAGCACATAATCCAGTGCGTCTTGGGTAATTTGATGAAAGGGCGCATACCGGCCCATGATCGTTCGCAAGAAGGCGTATTCCAATTGTTTTTGACGCCACAGAGCCAAAAATTCATCCCTTTGTTCCTCGGTCACCGCCCGCACCCGTCCCATGATCGCCGTCAAATCCAGCAACGTGCCGTACGCATCAAAGACAATTCTTCTCATATGCTGTCTCTCCTTTCGGGATCATTGCCGCCGTCTCCCCCGGACCCATCCGGTCATAGGGTGGGAAACCTTGGCTATTCGGTCTTGCGAGACCCGCGAGAGAACACACCTGGCAATCCCTGCGAGTGCTCGCATAATCCCACGATCACCTCCAAATTCGTCCCCACCCGGCGAATGAAGCGAACAAAGTTCGGATTCACCGGAAGAGCAAGACGTCGGCTCAATCCGAATCCCGTTCCATAGGACCCTGGGTGGAATCATGCACCCCTTCGTTCCCGGGTCGTTTTCCGGCATGGGACGCTCGCCAATTAGTAACGGTGATCGTCGGCTGCATCGTGAGCGCGATCCGCCATCGCCAGCACCACGCCGGCTTGAGTCTCCTTCCGCAATAGCCTGAACACATATCACGCTCACAGTCGTTAGTTTTGTCGCAATTAACATGGAGAAAGCAATGGGAGGCCCTGCTCCGTGGCCAAGCCGTTCAACTCCCGAAACAATGCCAGGTCCATAGAAATTCCCTCGTGATAAGCGCGCTGTCTCTTGTCCCATCCCCGATCTCCGGGTAACCGAATGGTGCGATTTGGCATCGTTGGCACGTTGTGAATGGCTTCTTCCATAGCGGTTAGACGTTCATAAAAGGTCTCCAAATATCCGAATCCCTTGGGATTGAACGCCCAAAAAAAATGCCCTACATTGGCCTCGCCATGAAAATCATTATACGGATTCTTAACCCCCGTCCCGACACCGGCACCCGTCAACACTCCCGAGAGAATCTCCACAATTAGCGCTAACGCGTAGCCTTTAGGCCCAGCCATCGGCAAAACCGCCCCCGATAGCGCCGCCTCGGGATCGGTCGTCGGCGATCCTTGCTCGTCAATGGCCCATCCTTCCGGGATCGGTTGCCGCAACCGGGCCGCTTCGATAATGTGACCACGGGCCACGACCGACGTGGCCAAATCCACAACAAGCGGAGGTGTGTTCGGACCTCGCGGAATACCGTAGGCAATCGGATTTGTACCGAAAAATGGCGAACGGCCCCCCCAAGGTGGAATTGCAGGAGTACTGTTCGTCAGGGCCATCACGATGTGGCCTTGACGGGCGCCCTCCTCACAATAAACGCTGAGGGCACCAGCATGGTTAGACCTCTTCACCGCGACCATGCCGACCCCGTATTGTTCGCTGAGCCTCACAGCCTGCTCCACTGCTCGCCATGCCACCACAGGGCCCAGGCCGTTACCCCCATCCACAGACAGGAGCGCCGGGAACATAGCCGATTGGGTGCGAATGTCCGGACGCGATTCGATCCCACCCCCTCGGAGCCGTGCCACATAAAGCGGTAATCGGTTGACTCCATGCGTGTGGCGCCCTGTCATATCGGCCTGTACCAATACTTGGGCGGTGATTGCCGCGTCACCGGAGGGGACATCCAGAGACTCTAAAAGTTGAACGGTAAACTGAGTCAATTGTTCCACCGACACGTGGATCATAGCAACATGCGGTGATGGCGCCATAGATAATCTCCTTCCTGTCATCCTATCGACTTCAGGTCATGTGCATCGACTGGCTGGCGGAGGAAACCTCCGGTGTCCAATAACGCGTACACGTCACATTCTCTTCGAAAAATTCCGGGAAAGAACACCCTGAAGTCACAGAATAAACCTGAACCACGGAGAAAAGAATGTCAACGCCATCATTGCGATCCCTCATGAACAATCGCAATATTGCCGCTAATGCTCCACGGAGCCCATAACTTCCCGGGGCCAGCATGACCATCGGAAACGCGGACAAGAGACCTGCCCGCATATGATCGCAGGACCAGGATCCTGCGAAAACCGCAAAGCCGCGGCGTCATCCGCCTCCTTAGCCGGCTCTCGTCCAGCTAAGGCCCCCGTCTATCGTGCGGACAATGCGCCCCGTTATGCTTTGACCCCATCCATCGCGCGCATTGACAAAACTCAGCGTGCCCAAGTAAGATACGGTATTTACCGGCAAAGTGTGTACTGTCCACGACTGAGAGTGATTAGTCGATAACGCCCATGTGCGGTTTTGAAAAAGTATCCACGCCACCGTCCCATAACCACCTGCACTCACAACATTCTGCCCGACATGGCTAAGCTCCCGGTTCATAGCCGGATTCAAAGTCGCCAACGCCTGGGTAAAATTCTCATTTTGAGCGTAATTCCAAGTACTCCCCCCATCTGCTGTCCACCAGGAGCTATTCGGATATAGAGAACCCGCCACGCCATCTTGACCCGCAAACGCCACGGAGTTTAACCTGATATGGGCCGTATAGTGAGGCAGGGACTGTTGAGTCCAAGTTTTTCCCCCATTTTGTGTTTTCCACAAATGATTGTTCCTCACCACCCATCCCACTTGTGGGCTTGTAAAAGCGATCACAGGGTGGACATAATCAAATTGCCAGCGAGACGATGAAGGCAACCGCGAAAGCGGAGACCACAGCCGCCCGCCGTTATGCGTTACAACAATCTGATTAGGATGGCCCGGTTGACCCACGCCGTACCCTGTCGAAGGTGTGACAAAGCTGATCCCCTCAACCGGCGAGGGAGCAGTTGGAAATATTTGTCGCCAAGAGATTCCACCGTTGGTGGTCTCGAACACTTGCGTCTTGACCCCACCATCAACTAACCAACCTTGTTTGGAGTTGACAAAGCTCAGAGCCGAAGGGCCTGGAATGCCATTGGCTCCATAAATCGGTTGATACTGGTTCCAATTTTCTCCGCCATTTAGGGTTGACCAAATCGCCGTGGTGCCCATATTGAGAGCGCTGCTAACTCCGCCCAAAAATGCTGTGTGACGGTTCACAACCGCCCAGGGCCCAGGCGCCGTCTCTGGTGCACCAGGGGCGGCCGCGGGAGCATCTGGCGCCGGTCCCGCTCCCGCTGTAGATTTGGCAGCCACAACACGCCAATGCCCGTGTAAAGTGTGGCGAATCACGGTGTAAGAGGTTTGACTCATACCCGATTCCCCATCTAAGACAATCCACACATCGTCTGGCCCCGCGAGTTTAATTTGAGCCGCCATCGGCACTTGGTGAGCAAAATGATATACGGCCGTCCACTGCTTTCCCCCATCTGTTGTCTTCCACACGTTGCTATTGCCAACGACCCAGCCGGTGAGTTTCCCCCAAAAGGCGACGGCCATCGGATGAAACGGGGCCGCCACCGTCTGCCAATGTTCTCCCCCATCAGTCGTCTGATAGAGCCGGTTCCCCGGTCCACCGGCGCCAAGAGGCGCGGAAGGTGTTCCCATCACCGCGTATCCACTCTCAGAACCGGTCATGCTAGCCGAGATGATGGGACTCGCGTTATGATAACGAATTTGCCATGTGTTTCCGCCATTTGTGGTGGCCACGAGGGTACGGTATCCCCAAGCCCATCCCACATGATTGTTTACAAATTGGATATTCTGAAAATTGGCCGAATCACGGCTAACGGCCGCCCATTGACGCCCACCGTCTGTTGTTTTCCAGATCCCGCCATGTCCAGCCAAAAAACCCCGGTGAGCATTCATAAAATCTATAGCTTGCATTCCCGTGTTGTTCGCCTGAGCCGTGGTAATCAGCCCAGGGGTAGCGGAAGAAGCCGTGGATTGGGAGGGCCGCCCCTTGGGTGTAGGCGACGCCGATGCGGAAGATGAAGGCGCATTGGGCGTGGCCCCATGCCCGCCAGCGCTTCTTGGAGTTCCACAGCCTGCCAAGCCTAGGGCAGCTATCAACGCCAACAAAGCCTTCGATCTTCTTCTCATGATGAGTACCTCCTAACATCCTCACAGATCTGTCACTTTGGATAACGTCCATTATGGCAGACAGGTCACAAAGGACAAGAGCCTGAGCTATCGCGTGAACGGGGAACAGGATTTACTCAATCCCGATGGCGTCATGATTTCCCATAATTCACGAGGAGCCCATGGCACCAATGAAGGCCTCGCTCTGTTGACAATCGATCAGGGGAATACGCAGCAAAACCCTGAAATGGCCAAGCTCACTTCTCACCCTATCTCTTCTTCTCATGGTGCCCGCTGACTTACGCGGGCGCCTACGTATCCCTTAACCTGAGCCACCAATTCGGGCTTGGGGCAAAAACGGATGCCAAGTTCGACCGCCATTTTGGGACTCGTAGATCAAGGTCGTCCCAGGTGCAACCCACATCGCAAAACCCAAGTGACGGCTGACAAACTGGTACGATAAAAATGCGCGTGATAAAGACGATTCTGGGGGTAATCCCTGTGGCGATCCCACCAAAGTCCAGGTTTTCCCACCATTAAACGAATTCCACAGTTTCGTGGTACTGCGGTTAATACTCCAGATCCACAAGTCATAGCGATTTTGCCGGAAGAAGTGAATTCCAGATGTACTGGGAATCGATGCCTGGGATTGCCAAGTGTTTCCACCGTCGGACGTGGTATAGACAGTTGTCCGATGACCCACCACCGCCGCCACTGCGCCATGCCGCCCCGCAGGCCCAAAGTGGGGAGGACCTTTCACAGTAATCGTCTGATGGGACGGAGCGGAAAATACCTGCCGAGTCCAAGTCTTGCCCCCGTTGCCCGAATACCATAACTGCGCTGGGCGGTACAGCCACAGCTCATTTTTGGCGGACACGGCCAACTGCCCCCATCCCGGCACCTTTTGGCGGGGTGTATACTGCCAACTGGATCCTGCGTTGTGGGTCAGGTAAAGGCGTACCTGGCGAATCGTCTGAGCGCCGCTACCCACGAGCATCGCCCCTTGCCAAGGATTGAGCCAGGCGCTAGATAAAGCGCCGGAAAAAATTTTCCCTTGGCCAAATCTCTCCGGCACAGGAAGGGTTGTAATCCGCCACTGATGCCCCCCATCCACCGTGCGCTCCACTGTTATGGTGGAAGGATTTTTATGAATAAACAAATAAAACGCATCTTGGCTACTGAGGACGTTAAACACGCTTATGCCAGACCCGGGCAGGTAGGTGGTTCCAACTTTCTTCCATACCTTGGTGCCTTGCACGGAACGAAAAACTCCGCCACCCACATTGGCAAAGCCCCAACCATTGGTTGCCGAGACCATCTTAAAATCAATAAAACTTACGGGCCGCAGAGATTTTAAGGGAGTTGGACCCGGAGATAACGAGGTGACCGTAGCCACACGGCGAAGGCCATGAAATAAAGCTGGAGTACCCAAGAGACAGGCTAAGAACAAGGCGCCAGCGACAGAAAAACCCGAGATGCGCCAGCGCCGGGCCAGTTGAGCTCGTTCGGCTTGCGGCCGTGTCGTTTGCCGCCACCGTTCACGATCAAACACGATGTTCTCCTCCCCAGGCAATCTCAGTTGTTCCAGACTGTGACGAAGCATCTCATCATCGGTGAATGGGTCGCTCATGCTCATCAACCTCCCATAGAATCTTTAAGCGCCGCCTGGACCGGAGAAGACGTGCCCTCACCGTACCCGGCGGTATATGTAGATGACGAGCAATTTGCTCGGTCGACCAATCCGCATAATAAAATAGCCATAGGCATTCCCTGTCATCCGCTGGCAAGCGCTCTAGCAAGTCACGAAAAAGGATCGGCATCCACACGTGGGAATCGCTTTGGTTTACATTCGTCGTGTCATCGCCGTCAATTTTCCCGTTGTCAGACCGTGGATGGCGACGATGTCTTCGCAGCGTATCGAAAGCCAAATGACGAGCGACTTTAAATAGCCAGCCAACCGTGACGGAACGTCGCGGATAGCGCCGATGAAACAACAGCAATTTCATAAAGGTTTCCTGCGCCACATCCTGGGCCAGGTCTTGATCACACACCAAAACAAATGCGTAGCGCGTAATTTTATTAGCCCACAAACTCATCCATGGCTCTATCCATTCATCCAGTGAATCCGGGTTCGGGTCCATTTAAGCCGGCCTCCTCTTATTCTTAAAAACGCTATTCAAAATCAAAATGTTAGAGGCCCGAGGAATTTTTCCACGAAGTGTGCGGCATCTTCCCTATTCTTTAGTTATGCAGCACAATGATCATCAGAAAATAACAGAGCGCAAGAATCCCTTCCCACGCTCTGTTACTGCCAACCATACAAATTCCTAGCTTGCAGCCATGGCAACGGAGTGACGAACAAGCCCACTTTTTTATGCGAAACATGTTACAGATTTTCGGACTTAAGGGGGCTATTCTGGCTTAAAGTTTCCCGCCCTTTAGCGAGAAGCCATGATCGCCTCTAATTCGTCTACATGCATCCC
>JAKADI010000080.1 GCA_021820675.1 Bacillota bacterium
GTGCACCAAAGCTTTATATCGGCCAATCAACAGTTCGAGATCGGATTCCGTCAAATCCGGATCCAATGTCACTCCTGCTGCCTCTTTTACCTCGTCCAAAATCGCTTCAAAGCGGTGATGCTCCATGTGCATCACCACGTTGCCAAACATTTGAATAAACCGGCGATAGCTGTCTAAAGCAAATCGCCGGTTTTGTGTCAACCGCGCCAAGCCTTCGGTAGTCTGAGTATTGAGACCCAAGTTAAGCACCGTGTCCATCATACCAGGCATGGATATGGGGGCACCCGAACGAACCGATACTAACAACGGTTTTTCGGGTTCACCCAGCTTACGGGACAATTTGTATTCCAATAAGGTCAAATTCTCCAACGTTTCTTCCATCATACCATCGGGGAACTTGCCTAACTTTTGGTAAAGATTGCATGCCTCTGTCGTAATCGTAAATCCGGGGGGCACCGGTAGGCCTATGTAACTCATTTCGGCCAGTCCGGCACCCTTTCCCCCCAATAAGTCACGCTGATTGGCCCGTCCTTCTTCGAACGGAAATACATACCGAGACATTATCCGTGGCGTCCTCCTTGTCTGATCTCTAATACTCGTGTTGCCGTCTCTTCAACAGCATGATTACTTACATCGACTACCGGGCACTTTAACCGATTGAAGATGTCCCATGCATAGTCTAATTCTGCCATAATTCTTTCCATGGTGGCATACTGCGCGGAAGATCCCAAGCCTAAAGATTTTAGTCGTTGCCGTCTGATCCCCATTAATAATTCTGCGTCAATAATAAGACCAATGCTTTTATTGCGTCCTTCTTGAAAGACTTCCTGCGGAATGGGAACTTCGGGCACTAAGGGTACATTGGCCACTTTAAGGCGATGATTGGCCAAATAAAGACTCACAGGGGTTTTGCTCGTACGCGAGACGCCCAACAACACAATATCTGCTTCCCGAATGCCTCGGGGATCTTTGCCGTCATCGTATTTGACGGCAAACTCGACCGCCTCGACCCGGTCAAAATATTCCCGGTCGAGGCGGTGGGACAAACCGGGAACCAATTGCGGGCTCATATTTAAGACGTCTTGCAACGCCTGAATAACCGGTCCCATGATATCCACCGTTCGAATACCGAGTTCGTCGGCACGGCGCTTTAAATGGGCGTTCAGATCCGGCCGTACTATCGTGTAAAGCACAATGGCAGAATCTGCGGCTGCGCGTTCAAGCACGGCATCTATGCCCTGGCAATTCGAGACGTTTGGACGGCGCTCAATGCGAATTTCGGCTTGGTCAAACTGTATCGCCGCACCATGGGCCACACGCTCCGCTGTTTCGCCCAAAGAGTCGGAAATAATATAAATTTTGCCACGATTGGCCAATATTTGTGCCCCCTAAACCGAAATTTGCCGCATATCAAAGAACAAATTGAAGGCCTTTTGGGCATAGGCCAACAATTGTCCACGTTTGAGCCGGACGTCCGGATCGGGATCATTGATTAAAACCGCATCAAATAAGGCATCAATCGCCGTCGATAGTTCCTGAACGGTCTGCCACCAATGTGTCGCCGAATTCTGATGCGCCATCGCACGTTGACTGACGGTCCAAACTCTTTGCTCAACAGGTAAATCCCACTCAGGTGGATCCTTGGGCACTTCGATGCCTTTCATCACCCGGTCAATCCGTTTAAAAGACAAAGCCACCCCTTCCCAGTGGGGATCGGCCAGTATGTGGTCCAAAAACGCCAGACGGCGGGGATAGCTACACCAGGGATAAGGAGCCGCCAAAATTGCACGGGATTTTTGGGCGGGAATGCCCTGAGTCACATCCAAATGATATTCTAAGCGCGACAGGACTAAGTCATACGATTCGTCAGCCGCTGTCCTTTCTAGGTTTAAGAGCTGGGCGGCCAGCATAAATAAGTCATACGCGGGTTCTTGCCAGATTTCCGACTCGGACAGAACACGGCCAATAGCCAGGGCGCTTCGGCGCATTCCAAAGGGATCTTCGGAGCCCGTGGGTTTTAATCCGTTCGCCACACCTTCCAATACGGTATCCAGTCGATCGAGTAGGACAAGGATTTGGCCCATCACGGAATGGGGTATCCGGTCGCCTTGATGCCCGGGATGGTACTGTTCACCAATGGCTACCGCCACTGCATTGGGAAATTTCTGGGCCTGCGCATAAATCTCCCCCATGACACCTTGAAGTTCCGGAAACTCTTGCACCACCTGTGTCAACAAGTCAGCTTTGTACAGATCAATCACCAACTTAAACTGGTCCTTTTCAGTCTCATTCAATGGCCAGGCGGCCCGGGTAGCGTCGAATAAGCTGTGGATTCTCGCAATCTTGTCTCCATAAGTTCCCAGCTTGGCATGAAAAATGACCCGGTCTAGTTGAGGACGATGATCGGCTAACGCATGACCTAAATCCGTCCGGTAAAAATATAAGGCATCGGAGAGCCGTGCGCGTAAAACTTTTTCATTTCCATGGCGGACCATGTCCAGATCGTCGCCAATCCCATTGCGCACCCCGATAAAGTATGGCAAAAGCGTCCCATCCGTCTTGTGAACCGGAAAGTAACGTTGGTGTACACGCATAGACGTAACCAAAATTGGCTCGGGGATTTCCAAATAGACCTCATCGAAACGACCGAGAAACGGTGTTGGCCATTCTACTAATTGGGTAACTTCCTCTAGTAACTCTTCATCCGGATCAAGATAGCCGGATACACTGCGCGCCAGACCCCGAGCCTGTGTTTCAATCACTTTCCGGCGCTTATCCTGATCTACCATCACCAGCCCCTGATCCAGAGCCCGGTCATAATCCTGGGTCCCCAAAATAGCCAAAGCCTCCGGATGATTGGTGCGATTTCCGTAAGTTTCTGCGGATCCCGGAACCCCGGCAATAACCAAGGGGATAAACGTCTCTTCAACCCATAAGCTGCACCATCTCACCGGCCGAATAAATCGGTAATCCCCATGGCCCCAGCGCATGCTCCGGACGAGCGGAATCTGTGCAAATGCCCTTTGCACCGCAGGCGCCAGCAGTTCCTCCAGCGGATGAATAGGCTGTTCGATCTCGGCCCCTATGTATGTTTTGCTACCGTCTTGGATTGTCGTCACATCACCAGGCGACACCCCCACCCGACGGCAAAATCCTAATAGAGCGGGGGTGGGCTCATCATCTTTATAAGCATTCGCTAACAGAGGACCTCGAACGCGTTCACGCAATGCCTCTTGCTCTTTAGACGCCCATGCCCGCACAACCAACCGTCGGGGCGTCGCCCAAGCTTGCAAATTCGACACATTCAGGCGTTGATTCCGTAGTTCGTCCCTCATGAGATGCCCAAAGTTTTCGATTATATCACGCAAATATTGACTGGGAATCTCTTCTAGCCCGACTTCTACCAAAATAGAGCGCATATCCGCCGAGGAATGGCGATCGGTCATAACACTGTGCCCTCCTTGGCCTCAATGTTGCTTTCACTCGTCAGATATTTATCAGCCGCGAGTCTGGACAACGTCCGCATGCGTCCTAAATAGGCCTGCCGTTCGGTTACGGAAATCGCGCCCAATGCATCTAGGGTGTTGAAGATATGCGAACATTTGAGGAGATATTCATATCCCGGCCGTATTAGCCTCAGGTCCAACAGCCTTTTAGCTTCGGACTCATAGAGGCCGAACAGTTGCAGAAGAACGGGCGCCGAGGCATGCTCGAAACTATATGCCGCCTGTTCCCATTCAACTTGGCGAAACAAGTTTTCGTAGCTGATACCGGGTGCCCATTCAATCGCCCAAATTTCATCCACACCCACTAAATAGCTGACTAAACGCTCCAACCCATACGTCAATTCGGCCGAGACCGGCCGGCACTCATGGCCGCCCATTTGCTGAAAGTAGGTAAATTGGCTAATTTCCATACCGTCCAGCCAAACTTCCCATCCGAGCCCCCAAGCGCCCAGGCTAGGGGCCTCCCAGTTGTCCTCAACCAGACGGATGTCATGCTGCCGCCGATCCAGTCCTAAGTGCTCTAAACTTTGAAGATATCGCTCCACGACATCATCTGGTGCAGGTTTTAGCAACACCTGAAATTGATGGTGCTGATAGACGCGGTTCGGATTTTCCCCGTAGCGCGCGTCCACTGGCCGCCTTGAGGGTTGGACATAGGCTACCCGCCACGGGTCCGGGCCTAGAGCCCGGAAGAAGGTTAAAGGACTCATCGTGCCGGCCCCCATCTCGATGTCATAGGGCTCTGCAATAACACAGCCTTGGTCCTTCCAATAAGTTTTCAAGCTTATCACAATATCTTGTAAGGTCAAAGTGGCTTATTCCTCTCTTTCTCCGCCATCGTCTCGACTTCCCGCACAAATTGCAACGATCTCGGCATTCGACCAATGTGATGCTCGACATATTGACAAAAAAGATCGAATAACTGGTTGGCAATGATACCCTTGGCATCATAATTCCCAATTTTGGTGACGTCCAGTGCCATCCATTGATGCCACGTGCGGAGCGTTCCCAAGGAGATTTCCATTCCGCCCGGGTGATGATTCGGATAATGGCTCGCACAATACACTCCTTGTTCCCAATCAATCCACAAAGGACCCTGGAGGGGAACTTGCTGGCACAGACCGCAACGATCCCATTGAGGTATGTATCCGGCCAATTTCAGCAATTGCCAACTTGCCGTGAGAGCTGTAGTGCGGGGAGCGGACGCCCTCGCTAAGCGTTCCCAAGCCGCTATCAGCCATGGCACTACCGAGGGGTTCGGATCCCGTTCCAAAAACATTTCGTCTACGAGGTCAGCCAACAACATAGCCCAACTTAGCTTGGACAAATCCTTCTGAAGTGCGGGAAAACCTTCGATCAAATCCCATCCGTTCAATGTGTCCAAGGTGGACCGTCCGTGGTAAATCTGACAGACAGCATAGGACAAGGGGTAAATGCCGGCCAGGCGACTTTTGGCGCGTCTGGCTCCTTTGGCAATTGCCCCCATTTTTCCGGACTTAATCCCAAAAACCGTCAGGAGAATGTCCGCTTCGCGGTAGGGCCTCGACTTTAAGATCAACATATGATCCTGATATTGTGCCATTTAGGACTCCGACTTGGGATATCCCAAGCGCGTTAGCCAGCCATCCTGATCCCGCCAATGGCTCCGGACTTTAACCCACAAATCCAGATACACGCGGGTATTATAGTATTCTTCTAAATCCTTTCGGGCAAGTTGACCAATTTGTTTCAACATTTTCCCACGGTTTCCAATCACAATGGCTTTTTGTGTATCGCGTTCGACATAGATGGCTGCCCGGACATACATCAAATGTTCTGACCGCGGCTGCCTTTCTTCGATGGTCACGGCGACGGAATGCGGCACCTCGTCCCGTGTCAACTCGAGAATTTTTTCCCGGATAACTTCAGAAATGTAGAAGTCCTCGGTTTGATCGGTCACCATATCTTCCGGGAAATAGGGCTGACCTTCCGGTAATTGCTCCCATAATGTATCTGTCAAGGGTTGTAATCCGGATTCTAACTCGGCGGAAACGATAAAGTGGCGGCGATAGGAGGCGAGGTCCAAATAGGGATCAAGCCGTCCGGCGGTGTTAGCCACCAAATCGCTCTTGTTGCCGATCAAGATCGCCTCCTGACCTGATCGTCGAAGCATCTGCGCGATATGGAGATCCTCGTTGCGAGGAGGCCTGGAAATATCGACGACATGTGCAATGAGATCGACCTCTCGTAAGGCCCGCATAACTGTTTGTACCATCCGCTCGTCCAATTTATGACGGGGTCTGAGGACACCGGGAGTATCGACAAAAACAATTTGTCCCCGGTCTGCGTGCAACACGCCTTGAACCCGGTTGCGTGTCGTCTGTGGTTTCGCGGTAGTAATGGCGATCTTGCGTCCTAAGAGCGCATTGAGCAACGTGGATTTTCCCACGTTGGGCCGCCCAACCAGCGCAACAAATCCTGATTTAAATGACATTCGTTTAACTCCTTGTCGGTTCCTCAGATGACGGGTTCAACTGAAAACTTGCGGGTAATAGGTCATGCAACCAAAACTGCTTGACGTCATCCCCCGTCCCCTGAGATACATAAACCCGCATATCCCCAAACTCGCTTAGAACTTGTCGACATCCCCCACAGGGCATCGCCAGGCTGTTAGCTCCCACAATAAAAATCGCCTCAAATTGTCTGGCCCCACTCGCAATCGCGGTGGCTACTGCAGCCCGTTCGGCACACAAACTGAGTGGATAGCTGGCATTTTCGACATTGCACCCTGTAAACACTTGCCCACCGGGAGTCAGGAGAGCGGCACCAACCGGAAAGTGTGAATACGGCACGTACGCCTGTTGCCGCACAGTAATGGCTTGATCTCGAAGACGATCCAAAGAAACTCTTTCAGACACCCTGGCTTTACCCTCCCATCCATCCATCCATATCAGTCTTCGTCCTCTGGTGCCAAGAGAGGTTTGGGGGCTTTGATGATGACCCGAGCCACCCGCCTTCCGACAACTTTGGAAACAGTAAATTCGAGATCGTCGCAACGCACCATTTCCCCCTCCACCGGCGCTCGTCCTAGTAAGTGGAGAATAAGCCCGCCCACAGTGTCGAAATCTTCATGTGGCAATTCCACATCTAAAATATCATTCACTTCTTCCAATTGAACCATGCCAGCCACATCAATGACCCCCACATCAAGTTGGCGGATCGGTTGGTCTTCCTGATCGTATTCGTCTTGAATTTCGCCCACAATTTCTTCGAGGAGGTCCTCGATGGTGACAATACCAGCTGTTCCGCCATATTCATCGAGCACCACTGCGATTTGTGTTCTCTGGCGTCTGAAATCTGCCAACAATTCGTCCACCTTTTTCGTTTCCGGGATGTACAAAACAGGGCGGGCCAGTTCGCCAATAGGTGTACTAGGATCCCGTTCCTTTAAATAGGCCAGCACGTCTCGAGCGTAAATCACACCGACAACATCGTCGATGGTCCTGCGAAAAACCGGC
>JAKADI010000081.1 GCA_021820675.1 Bacillota bacterium
GTTCTTGGTGTCGTGACTTAAACGGAATTCTCATCAATCTCGACTCTACTGAGACCGTCTCCCAATGGCTGTATCGCATGACGTGAGAAATATTTTATGAGACTCTGGGCCGCCATTTTGTCGACGATGACAGTTACCTTTGGGTGCGTTTGCAAAATACTGGCCGGACATTCTTCTCTCACGGAGCCGCACAAAGCTTGGGAAAGAACATGACTTTTGTCTTCGCCGCAGGCTACAAGAATCACGTTGTTGGCTTCCATAATATTGGCTATCCCGACACTAAGGGCTGCTTTCGGCATAACCCCAGGAAATTCCAGAGCATTTCGTTTAATGGTGGAAGGCGATAGCTGTACTTTCCGCGTTCGACTGGAAAATGATGTTCCTGGTTCGTTGAATCCTATGTGTCCATTAACTCCTATTCCCAATAACTGGGTATCCACGGGTTCTTGACTTAGTAAGGTGTCAAACCTGCGGCATTCGTCCTCCGCCTTCTCCGCGTCACCCCGCAAGAAATGAATTTGCTCCAAAAAGGGGGGCAGATCGGTGAACAAGTAACGATGCATAAAATATTGAAAACTGCCAGGATGATTGGGCGGCACCTGCCAATATTCATCAAGATTGAACGTACTCACGTGAGCCACGGGGCACAAGCTCATCGCGGCCAGTTGTCGGATTAACGACTGGTAAACCCCTATCATTGTTTTACCCGTGGCTAGTCCTAGTCGAACGGGTTCTATTTTGGTAAACAAGGGAACAAGCAACGACCCTGCGTAGCAACCCGCTTGTTTGCTATCAGGAGCAATAATAATCTTCATTATGCCTCCGTTGGCTATTGTGATAATCACAAGCGCGCCGAGCGATGATAAATCACCGCTTCACCATATTGACCATCGAGTGACAAACCCACTTGGTCCCAACCATTGCATTTTATCCGTCCGACAGAACACAGTCCTGTAAGCAAAAGTATTTACGGCAGTGATTGATCCGTTTGGGTGTAACAGATCTTGCCACGTACAATGGTTTGGTGCACAGTCCGGTCTGGGTTGAGCAAAACCATATCAGCGTAACAACCAGGACTTACAGATCCTTGTCGCGTGAGGCCCAATCGACGGGCAACTCGAGTGGAGAGGGCATCGATAATTTCCGATTCCGGAATGTGCCAACGCATCAAGTTGCGATAGGCTTGATCCAAAGTCAATTTACTGCCAGCCAACGATCCCGTGGGTAATCGGACTGCTCGATTGTCCACAATGACTTCTTGCTCACCAAGGTGATGGCGCCCAGGGGCTAGACCGATTGCAGAGACCCCATCGGTTATCGCGATTACACGGCCTTGAGCTGCTGACCACGTCATCTGGATGACCGGAGGGCATATATGGACTCCGTCAGCGATTACCTCCACATAAACCCGGGAGTCGGACAGGGCCAATCCGACGGGCCCTGGATCGCGGTGGTGCAATGATGGCATCCCGTTGAACAGATGGGTTATCCCATCGGCTCCTTGGTCAATAGCTTGACGAGTAGTGCGATAATCCGCGGCTGTATGTCCCAAATTGATGTGAATTCCATGATTAACAGCCCAGGGGATGCATTCGAGTGCACCTGGTAATTCGGGTGCCACAGTCATCATGCGAATGGTTCCCCCGCTTGCGTCAATCAGTTGGGATATCTCCTCATGGTCAATTGGTCGCAAACGGATTTTGGGTTGTGCCCCGCTATATTGTGGAGATAGGTACGGTCCCTCCAGGTGTAGGCCGAGCAACTCAGCGCCTTCCCTAATCGAATATTTTGCGGCGGCAGCTACGGATTGGAGAAGACTTTCGTGACTCGCGGACATGGTTGTGAGTACGTAGGCGCTCACTCCATATCGGGTGAGTTCCCTGGAAATGGTGTTCAAAGAATCCACCGAGCCATCCATGGCATCGGCACCCCCAGCACCATGAATATGTTCATCGATAAATCCCGGAACGATGAACCATGGTGCGTCGGTGGTGGTCGGTCTAATCGACTCAATCAGTCCACTTGTATTCCACCGGACCTCTGCACGCACAAACTGTTGACGCTCCGTGTTCCAAACCTGGCCGCTTATGGATTTGACGTTCACCCACTTCCTCCTCTCTCTTCACAAATTAACAGTCTATTGTACCTCCATCTTCGGCATTCCTGCTGACGAGTCGTTCGAGGGTCCGACTTGATGCCCCTAATAGCTGTAGAGCGAGGCTTGCTCCGCCTAGTGCCGGCGGCACATACGTATGGTGTATTTGCGCAAGCGGATATTCAAGGTGAATCCTATCGACCATTTCCTTAAAGACCGTGTCATTATACCGCAAGACACTACCCGATCCCACGACATCAAAACGATCATGAAATCCCACTCGACGAATGGCCGTATTGGCTTGGTCCGCCAGATGACGCCCCGCCTCGATGAGAATGTCCTGAGCAACCCCGTCCCCTTTATTGGCAACTTTAGTGACGATTACGGCCAGACCGGCGATTGTCTGGCGATTCATCTCAGGTGAGCCGTACACAAAGCGGGGTAGGTCATCTATTTGGTCTATACCTGCCCAGTGTTGAATATGTGCAGTTAAAAGCGTTTCTTGACCACGACCATCTGCCGCACGACAAACGGCTTTGAGGGCCTGAATACCGATGGAGTACGCGCTGCCTTCGTCTCCTAGCAAGGTTCCCCAGCCGCCCACGGTGACTTCGAACGGTCCACGGGCCACGGCCATGGAACCCGTGCCGGAAATGACGGCAACACCTTGTCCAAAAATGCCTCCGGCAGCTAACGCCAATGCCCCCTCCCCCACCACGATTACCCTGGCGCTGGGAAACCACCGCGTTGTGACTCCGTAGAGTACGTCAGGGCTGGTGGGACTTCCTACGACGATCATGCCCACCGTAGAGCCGGCTATTTTTGAGTGGGATAACGCCTGCCCGATGGCTCGGTCCAATGACTGTATGACGAGTTCAGCCGGGGAAAAATTCGTATTCGTCGGCCCTCCCCTACCCTGCCCCAAAACATCGCCGTGCTCGGTCACAATGATACAGTCGACTTTAGTACCGCCCCCATCGATTGCTGCGATAATCATGGCCGGAAAGGAAGAGACTCGCGATATTTTTCGAACATCTTCTGATTAAAATCGGATCCACCATCTAAATTTCCGCTCATATACACTGGTGGTGTAAGTCCCATTTCCAGCCATTTTTCAACCACACGACTCATCATCGCATGTAAAATTGCTGTGCCCGTAACGCTCGAGACGGGACCAATCGGAGCGGGCAATCTATCCATAACAAAGGCGGCGTCCCCAACAGGAGCCATGTTGTTTAGGACTAAGTCTGCAAGGTCATTTACATGTGCGCCTGACGCATCGTGGCTGGAAACTGCCGAACTATACGCCATGGACGTCAAGGCAATGACCTTTAATCCGCGGCACTTTGCTTCACGAGCCATTTCGACGGGAACTCGGTTGCGTCCGGAGGTTGATACAAGGAGAAGAATGTCACCATCCGTGGCCGGACTAGCGTCTAAAATCACCTTAGCGAGTCCGGACAAACGTTCCATTGCAGATGTTTTGGTAGGAGGAAAGTCATGGCTTAGACTCATTCCTGGACCGAACAGAGGATGAACTAACATAAAAGTACCCGCACGATAGTAGATATCTTGAACCAACAAGCCGGAATGACTGCATCCGAATGCAAAGAACGTATGACCCGACGACGTGGCGTTCGCGATCATTGCGGCAGCTTGTTCGATTTGGTCGGCTTGACTCGTTCGTATTTCTTCTAACAATTCGGTGATCTTTTGGAAGTACCGTTCGATCATGGCTATAAGTTCCTCCTTTAAGCGACACTACACATGGCTGTTAAAACTAGCGAGGTATTGTAAAGCTTTGTCGCGATTGCGGTACATTGCTCCTGGCAGATTCATGCTTTCCAACACCAGAGGCATTTTGCCTAACGAAATTTGCCGGTCTACGATTTCTGCGCATAACATCCACATCAGCGTAGCGGCACTAATGCCTGATGTCGGGCCTACGGGAACATCTAAACCAGGAATCGACAAAATGGCATCACCGACAACACATCTGTTATCGATCAGCACATCGCAAATGTCAGCAAGTTTCTTGCCTGACGAGTGTTGGACAGGTGCGAATGCGGAGTATTCTTTGGAGGTTAAGCCAATTAATGCGATGCCCCTAGACTTTATCTGCAACGCCACCTCAACAGGGAGAACGCGTGCTCCGGTTACTGACCCGATAATCACCACATCCCCTGCCTGAATGCCGGCCTGGGTTAATGCATAGTTCACGTATCCATGGATTTCTTCTTCAGTGGGTGCGGGCCGTTCGCGCGCAGGTTCTTGCGCAATGGTGTTATCCAGTGCCAGCTCAAATTGGAGCGGAGTTATCGCAACTAAGCCTCCGGCGCGATTTACCAACTCGCGATTTAACATGTGCCCCGTGTCATAAATGTACAGGCGACGACCTATGGCTAGTGCTCTGGCCGCCAAGTCAGCAGCGTGTTGAATAGCCGTGAACTGGCTGGCAACCGTCGGTTCCAAGACCGATTTCAATGCTTCCCAGTAACGAATTCCTGTATTTGCCATAATCGAGTACCTCCTAAATTTAGGGATTCGGCTATGTTACATCGCACTTTTTGTACTTTTTTATCCCCAATTTATGATCGGGATTAGTAACCTAGTTCGGCGAAGCGGTGGTGTGCTGCGGCAAGCCGTTCTGGCCCGTCTGGATAGTTGACGCTTCGAAACACCGTGGGCGTCACTCCCTTTTTCAACAACGCTTGTGCGATCTCTACCTCCAGTGTCCACATGGCTACAGTAGCCATAATTCCGGAAGTCGGTGCAATCTTTTCTTCAAGTCCGTCTAGGTGAACGCTGGCGTCGCCTTCTTCGGTTTGGATATCAATCATTTCGTCGGCGACTTGATAAAGCAATTTTCCCGTTGGATGCAGTGCCGGAAGAGATTGGGTATAACGCAGAGCCGTTAATGCAATGGTGTGAATTCCCGCTTGCCTTGCTTGCAAAGCCAATTCGACAATAAACGGACTCCGACCGGATACGGAGCCGATCAGTAGGGAGTCACCGGGAATCATCGAGGAGCGTTCAATGGCGAACCGAGCCAGCGCGATATCGATATGATTATCTTGTAAAGAAGACGGGGGTTCCGTGTCGGAGGGACGACGAACGATGATATTGGTGATGGTTGGGCGAGTGATGTTCAACTGAGCCAAAAGCGCCAGACCACCAGCACGATTAAATAACTCGTGATTCAGCATATGTCCGTTATCATATACATGGACAACGTGGCCCGATATTATGCTTTGTGCCAATCGTTCTCCTAAGTCGTGCAGGTGGCTCATTTCCCGCGTCTCAAAATCCCGGATTAGCCTAGAAATCACCTGGGTATACTCTGAACCGCTCATTGTACTTCTCTCCAATTTATATGTTTTTTGATAACACGGACGGGTGGCCGAATGCCTTAGTCCCAGAAGAACCGATCATCGCCAATCCCCCGCCCCAGATCAAGGGCACTGTAATGGGAACGAGGATAGCAAGCCCCGCGACACAAACTGTTGCGGCCGCCAGAAAAACGGTCTTCAAGGGACGGTAGAACACGCCGATAAGGCCCCAGCGTACGGCGTCTATGGTACTGAATCCCTGGGATAAGGCGGACCAGGCATAGATCGCCCAAATTGTGACGGTGGCATTAAGCGTGATGAGAAGTCCGGTAAAGACAGTGGACCCCGGCAGGCGATGTTCCATAACCAGGGTGATCTCAAATGCGGAGACCAGCAATCCTAGCATCCAAGGTGCCCCGATCCAGTAACTTCCTTGGGAGTGGCTAAACCCATTCCAGAATGCGCGCCACGGCAATAAATCATCATCAGATTGCCATGCCTTAATGGCGGCCACGGAACAGACCGGAATGGTGACAATGGGCCATGCAGTCAATGCCCAGAGCGCACTAACCGAGCAGAATCGAATCATCCAAGACCATGCACTCAGGGTTAATTCCACAACGCGGGCACCAGTCACACAATGGTCATTCATGTTAATTCCTCCCTGTTATGTCTGCGAACTCTGCGTATTTCAATCAAGATGATTAGAGCTTTAACGAACCTGACAGTGAGCCTTCGATAAAGTTTCGTTGGAGCAAGATGAAGGCGACTATTAGAGGGAATGCGACGATAAAGATCCCGGCTGCTAACAAGGTCCACTCACTTTGATAACTTCCATAAAATGTGAACAGACCTCGAGTGAGCGGAAAAAGGGAGTTGTTAGCCAAAAACACCACCGGTCCAATCAAATCATTCCACACGGCAACAGCAGCATAGATACCTACTGTGGCTAGTGCTGGCCTAATTAACGGCAAAATTATTTGAAGGATGTAACGGATGTATCCACATCCGTCAAGAGCCGCGCTTTCATCGAGCTCGCGAGGGATCGTTTTGAAGTAAGCCACAAAGAAAATAAATCCCAAGGTCAAGCCGCCTTGCACATGAAGGAGGATATAGCCGATCCGATTATTATAAAGATGAAGCATTTGGGATTCGATGAAGAGAGGGATTATCCCTATCGGGAGAAAGAACCCCAATACCATGGACAAGTAGATAGCGTTCCATCCTCGGACATAGCGCCGTTCAACGGGAAATGCCAGAAATACTGCACATGCCACAGATAGCACAGTGGCTCCGAGTGTATAAATAATGGAGTTAGTGTAGTAGACTCCCATGGTGGCATCTCGCCAGGCATTCACGAAATTCTGCCAAACAATCGGATGAGGAAATGTTAGGGGATTGGTGAGAAATTGACGGGAAGATTGCAAGGCAACCATCACCAAGTACACCAATGGGGCCAGATAAAACACGGCACAGAAAAGTAACGTGAAAACAAATGCACCAACGGAAAAGTTTAATACCCGATGCCTCATAGCACCCTTGCCTCCCGATTTCTGAGATATCG
>JAKADI010000082.1 GCA_021820675.1 Bacillota bacterium
ACCCCCGAACGCAATCGGCCGCCTGCCGAGATGCAGTTTCTAACAGTGGCAAATGAGTACTCACCCTGCACCCGTAACATCGCATTAAACAATGTTGGCACACCAAAAAACAACGTAGGTCGCATCCGGTCGATGGTGGCAAGGACCTGAGCGGCCTCCACTTTGTCAGGAACAAGTATGACCGACGCTCCGTTGGCGAAGGCAAAATATGAGCCGTTACCCATGCCGTATGCAAAATAGAGCTTGGATGCACTATAAAGCCTGTCGTATTCCTGAATCCTTAAAACATTTTGCGCATAGATGCGGTTGGTAAATAACATGTCTTTATGACAATGGACCGCTCCTTTAGGGCGTCCGGTACTGCCGGAACTATATAGCCAAAACGCCATGTCATCTCTGGACGTTTGCACCGCTTGCAGCGTTCTGTCCCAAGTCTGGATCCAGTCTTGATAGAAAACTATAGGACCAGGATATCCCTGAGGGCGCACAGAGGCCTCATTGAGACCCGGTAAAATCATGACCCACTTCAAATCCGAAGACTCTTTACCCACCACCCCTGCGATGTTGGCCCAAATTTCCGGTTCCACCACCAATGCCTGAGCGCGGCTGTCCTTTAAGTAATATAGATAGTCCTCAGGGGGTAAATTCGTATTCACCGGAATCGGTACAACCCCAATTTTCATGGCCCCAAAAAGCGTTGCAACCAAAAATGGGGAATCATAGCCAATGAGCAAAATTCGAGATTCACGCTGTACCCCCATCTGCCGCAACCCATTTCCGACACGGTTAATTTCATCAATTAGACGCCGGTAGGACCAAATGTCATCACGGTAGTAGATCGCTGCACGGTGTTCGGCATCATCTCGATCCCAGGGACTGAAAATACGATCAGTTACATTGAAAGAACCTTGGATCCCCTCTTCTCTCATATCAAGCACCTCCATTTGTCGCATTGTTCACTTATCTCCGAAGGCACCCGTCCATCGATCAGCACGGTGCCTTCAAAACTCATGTCGGTACAATGGTTGACCGCCCTTACTGTCAGAATAAAAAGATAAATGTTCTCCTAACATACGTCTCCGGCCTTCATGAAAACGTTTCTCGCTTTCTCCCCAATTTTCCCGGGTAGACCACGGTCAATAGCACCAAACCGCCGATCAATGGGAGAATTCCGGCAACCAGAAATGCGGGAAGAAAATCATGGTGATGAATGAGAAAGGCTCCGGTAATCAAGGGTGATAGTGTCACCATTAACTGGGCCAACAAGAAGATCCACCCTGTTGCCGACCCCGCTCGTTCGGCCAGGGTATCAACGGGGATGACTTGAAAAATCGAAGCCGACAATTCGTTAAAACCCTCCGCCACAAAGAGCAAGATGGCGACCGTCACCACACTCTGCGCCAGAAGCGTGGCCAAAATAGCCAAGCCAAAGACGAATTGCCCAAAAGCGGCGAGATACGTGCGGGCTACCCGCAAATTTTTACTGCGCGCCAAAACCGCGTCGGTGATGAATCCCGATAACAGACCCATCACCGCCCCGCCAACCCATGGTCCGACTGCCGCCAATCCTGCTTGCATAAGATTCAAATGTTTGACCATGACAAAATAAGCCGGAAGCCACGAGACCAAAAACACAAATGCCCATCCCGAAAAGCCCCAGGCGATCCCGGTACCGGTGATAGTCGGTGATGCAATAATGGTCTTTAAAGACAGTTTTTGAACCCCTGTCGACTCTTCCAGATATGATGCCTGTGGGCCGGGTACAAACCGGCTTTGGGCTGGACTGTTGGAGACGAAGATCAACCACAACACGAAGGTTACGACCCCTAGGATGCCAAGCCCGATCAGAGGAGCCTGCCATCCCCATAAAAATTCTAGGGGTGCTCCCACTCCAGTCAGAATGAGAACTCCCAAAGGGAAACTAAAATTGTAGATGGCCGCTGCCCGTCCTCGCTCCGGCTTAGGAGTCCAATACCCAATCACCCGGTTGCCCACCGGGGTCGATCCTCCGGTGCCGCCGATACCATAGACTATCCTGGCTGCAATCATCGAAGTCATAGAACTGGCCCCAGCCCAAAAGAAGTTGCCGATGGATGCAATGGCCAACAACACGCTACCCACGAGTTTCGGTCCAAAACGGTCGGCTGCATAACCTCCGCCTAGCGCCATGGGCACGGCTAGCCACCCACTCACCGAGCTGAGCATACCGACTTGAGCCGTAGAAAAATGGAAGGTATTCAATAATACCGGATTAATGATACTCGTCGTCAAAAGGGACATATTTTCAAAGAGTCCAAGAAGAAAGATAACGGAGACCACGACCCACCGGTACGAAGGATAGCGGATTTTTTCCAAGGGCCTGCCGGTTTGGCTGATCACTATTCATCCCTTCTTTCTGGTTTTCTGACGTTCTGAAAGTCGGGTTGGGGCGGACTCGACTTCCTTCCGTCCACCCCCGAGCTCATTTCCGTATTAGAGCCGGGAACGCCGCACATAGGTGATCCCGTCCATAATTAACCGTGCTGTCCGCTGATATGAAGCTTCTTCAATGGTTATTCGAGTACCTCCAGCGTCCGCAAGTCGTGCACCGACTTCCATTCGCCCGCTAGGGTGTCCGATGCGTACGGTTGGAGCCCCATTTTGTCTGGCGCTGTGATAGGCGACAGTACCGGGAATGCGTGCCGCTACCGCCAACGTCACGCTGGTTGTTCCAGGAAATGCCTTGTGTAATGTCAAAGGCTGGCCTCCAATAACCTCAGCGACCAAGTCCACCTGGTCCGCTGGCACCGTTTTCCCTCCCACAACCGTCGCAAAGTCATGCGGCGGGGCGACAATTACCGGAATGGGCGTGAGGCGGCCTTCCGGCATTTCCAGTTTGCGCGCGACCGCCCGCTGCAGTAGGTCCATGCGTGCAAGCAGCTCGGGAGTGGGAGGAGAGGGTAGGGTGCAGTCGGCAATTCCGATATCTTCCGCCCGCACCATGAATCCGATATTGGCAATGTCCACCACCGATACCGTCACCTTTCCCAAGCCTTCAACGCGGATCGTGTCTTGGCGGTTTTGGGTTGGCAGCAGTGATCCGCTTACGCCTCCCGCCGTCAACCGGTAGTCCATGGCGATCCCCGCCCCACTACCCGGCACACCGTCGATGATCCAGTCCCCCTCTACGAGGGCATGACCCCCGGCCACGGGCACCTCAGTCAACAGGACCGTTCCAGTGTTCCGGTTGTGAATACGTACCCGGGTGAGGGGTTCCACAGCGGGAACCAGGCCCTTTTCGACGGCGTAGACCCCCACGGCTGACGAGATGTTGCCACAGTTCATGTCAAAGTACACCCGAGCCTGGGTAATGGCGACTTGCGCAAACGTATAGTCGACATCCGCATCGGACCGCGTGGAGGGGCCTACAATCGCCATCTTCGTGGTCAATAGATCGGCACCGCCTAAGCCGTCAATTTGCCGCGGATCGGGACTGCCCATCACCGCCAATAGAAACCGTTCCCGCTGGGCACGGTCCTGCGGCACCCATTGTTCCGGCAAAAAGACGGCCTTACTCGTTCCCCCCCGCATTACGGTGCACGGTACTGCCCATAATTCCGAGCTTCCTTGGGATACCGTCATATTGATATTCATCGCCATTGTCGTCTCCTCACTTAGATCGTTAGGATATTCACCGTGCAGGCGGTACCTTCAACGCCGCGCGCCTTGCCACCCCGGCAGTGCGCTAAGCCGACTTTGGCCCCTGGCACCTGGCGATCTTTGGCCTCACCGCGCAACTGCTTGACAATCTCGATGACCTGCGCCACCCCAGTGGCCCCTAAAGGATGCCCCTTTCCTAAGAGGCCGCCACTCATATTGACCGGAAGACGTCCTCCGAGACCGGCCTCGCCACGCTCTACCCGAGCTGGATATTCCCCCAGAGGATATAATTTCAGCCCTTCGATGCGGGTTGCTTCCGCAATACTAAAACAGTCGTGCACTTCGGCCATCTGTACATCGTCCGGCCCCAACCCGGCTTGCTGATAGGCAGCCTCTGCTGTTCGCCACGTCAGGTCCTCTACGGTCATGTCAGGCAGACCCACTTCGAGTTTTCCGCTTCTTAAAGCCGATGCCACCAGCCGGATTGCCCGGCTTGACCCCAATTGGCTAAGCTTTTTGCCGCTGACTAAGATCACTGCGGCAGCCCCGTCGGATACGGGGGCGCATTCGTGAAGGTGCAGCGGTTCGGCGATTAACCGCCCCGCCATGACTTCGTCCACCGTCACCGGTTTCTTAAACTGCGCCAGAGGGTTTAGACTCGCGTTGAATTTGTTTTTGGAGGCGATGGCAGCCAGCATACGAGGTGTGGTTCCATACTGTTCCATATGCCGTCTAGCTCGCATGGCATATACGCTTGGCATGGTGAGTCCGATCTGGGCTTCGATGTCGCTTTCGTCGGGAGCCAAAGCTCCCCGGAACTTCGTGGACAATAGTTCAACTCCCAAGGCTAAGACGATGTCATAAGCTCCTGCCTTCAACGCTGTCGCCGCTTCGTAGATAGCCGTCGACCCGCTGCTGCAGGCATTTTCCACGTTGGTAATGGGAAGTCCCGATATTCCGGCGGCACCAAGTCCGCGTTGACCCATGGCCATACCTTGATACACATGTCCCACCCAGGCTGCCTCAATGTCAACGGTCCTAAGTCCCGCATCATCTAAGGCCCCTAAAATCGCTTCGGCAGCCAGATCGGCAGCGCTGCGATCCGGGTGTTTACCAAACGGTGTCATCCCGACGCCCACCACATACACGTCATTCATCCCTGTTCCTCCCTCTTTACCGATTTACCGGACGAACGTGAATCAAGTTCACCAACGTTCCATCCTCCATGAGCCGTGGACCCGGTGCCCACACCAACTCGACCTCCATGCCCACAACTGGTGAAACCTCGTCGACGAGGGGCACCAACACACGGACATTTTGAGGAAAATCCACATAGGTCAGTACATAGGGCGTTTGAAATTCCGGTGTCGACTGATGCACCCGGCTCCAGGTGTATAAGGTGCCCTGTGGCCCCAACCGAATCTTCTCCGCTTCCCGCGATCCGCAGCGAGCACACACCTGCTGCTGGGGATAAAACACGGCCTGACATGCGGAACATTGGCTCCCTACCAAATAGAGACGTTCCCTGTCCATTTCGTAATCATCGGGCCCCTGACCTCCCACTTTCAACTCCATCTAACCTCACTCCTTTAGTCACGTCGTTCGTCTCTTAACGCTTAATACGACCCTACGCTGCGGCCACCGCAGACATAAAGCACTTGACCGTTTAGGTAGCCGGCGTCATCGTCCGCGAAAAACGCGACCGCGTCGGCCACTTCGGCCGGGGTTCCCACACGTTGAACCGGAACGGTTTTGGCCAAACGTTCTTGCACCTCCGGCTTCAGTTGTCGGTAAAGTGGAGTGTCAATTAAACCGGGAGCAATCGCGTTAGTGGTGATCTGAAATTTACCCAACTCCAGGGCCAAGGTTCGGGTCAAACTGACGACCCCCCCTTTGGAAGCACTGTAATTGGCTTGCCCGGGACCTCCCAGCCAAGCCCGCGAAGCGATGTTAATAATGCGTCCATATTGACGTTCCATCATCGCTCGGGCGGCAGCCCGGCACGTCAGAAATTGCGCCGAGAGATTGACCCGAATCACCGACTCCCACTCTTCGTCCGACATTTTGACGAGGTAACGGTCTTTAGCAATCCCGGCGTTGTTAACGAGGATGTCGACCTGGCCATACGTTTTCTTGGCATACTCGACAAGTTCCTGAGCCCCCTTCGTGGTCGCAATATCGGACGCTACATATCCTGCTTGATACCCCTGTTCTCCGAGCTTAGAGCAGGCCTCGGCCACACGCTCCGCTACTACATCATTTAGCACGACCCGGGCTCCACCTTGAGCCAGACGCTGAGCGATAGCTGCCCCGATGCCCTGGCCACTGCCTGTGACAATAGCCACCCGACCTTCAAATCCTCTCATTGTCTTTAACCCCCTCTGTCGAAATTCATCCTACCGACCCTTAAACTGTGGAGATCTTTTTTCCACGAAAGCCCTCATGCCCTCTTCCCGGTCCTCAGAATTTCGCAAAATGGTATGACACGACGTCTCAAAGGCAAGACCTGTAGCCAAATCCGTGCTAGATGCCAAATGAACCAGTTGCTTAATGTAGGCGAGAGACAATGGTGCTTTCTTGGCCATTACCTGGGCCCAGGCCAGACTTTCCGCATCTAACTGTCCGGCTTCCACCACACGATCCACAATGCCCCAAGCCAGAGCCTGTTCGGCGTCAATGCGTTCGCCAGTGAACATCAAGGTCATGGTCCGGCTAGGCCCTATGAGTCTGGGCAACCGTTGGGTCCCGCCTGCGCCCGGCAGGCTGCCCACATTCGCCTCAGGAAATCCTAGCCGAGCTGTCCTATCCGCCATACGCACATCACAGGCCAGGGCCAGTTCCAGTCCGCCCCCCAGCACGTAGCCGGATAAGGCGGCGATCACTGGCTTAGAGAGGCGTTCAATGAAGGCGAATAGGTCGCGAATAATCTCTCCCAACGGATCCCTGAAGGAACCCGTGTCATATTCGGCTACCCGTCCTTTGATGTCCGCCCCCACCGAAAATGCCTTCTTTTGTCCAGCCAAAATCACCACGCGAACACTTGGATCGTGATCAATGTCTCCCAACATACCCCGCAAATCTGAAAGCATCTCTGGGGTCAACGCATTCAAGGCCGATTCCCGGTTAATGCGGATTTGCACCACATTATCAAAACGGTCTTGCTGTAGGAATTCCGCCACTGTTCCTCTCCTCCCACCTCGTTTGACATTCCTATTCAAGTCTTTTCTGCACCGAGCGCGTCACGCGCCCATACTGCCCCTGCCTCAATTAGAGCCTGGATTGCGACATCCCCATAGCCAGCCTCGGCTAAAATCTCC
>JAKADI010000083.1 GCA_021820675.1 Bacillota bacterium
ACTTATGGCGATCAAGGCTATCCCGACACGGCCGTGGATGAGGCCCTCGAAGACATTGGCGGTCCGCTTCTCCGTCAATTGTTGGATCGCTGGGTCTATGGGACTGGTGATCCCCCGACCGATATTTTTGCGATAGCAGGCTTGAAACTTCTCAAAGAGTTTAAGGACCCAACCCAGAAAGTCCCGTTTTCTGGCATCATTGAAGAGCAGGGCCCTGGTGGCACGGTCTTGATTAAGCATGTGCTCAAGGACAGCCCGGCAGAAAAAGCAGGGCTAGCCCCTGGGGATGAGTGGATTGCCCTAAACGGCTACCGTGTTCGCAGTGATGCCACTTCTGTACTCTTGTCACAATATGCCTCCCAAAGCTCGGTACAAATTACGGTGTTCCGCCAACACCGTTTACAAACCTATCCCTTGGTCCTCCAACCTGCCCTGCCCGATCATTGGCATATAATCTTGGATCCCCAGGCTCCTGACGAAGCGCGCCAGCACTTTCGGCAATGGCTCGGAGTCCCTTATCCATGACGATTCTTTCCCCCTTTTAGGGGGATAGAATTGCCTATGTCTATCGTTTAGCGACTTATCCCAGCAAATTGCTTACCGCATTGTCACGAACGGATACGGTCGGCAGATACCGACGTGCCGATTCGACGGCGGTAGCCACCTCTCCAAATCCGACCGAGATTAACTTCACCTTCCCCGGATAGCTCACAATATCGCCGGCGGCGAGAATTCCCGGTAAATTCGTGAGCATGGCTGAATTCACCGCCAGTTCATGACCATTGAGTTCTATGCCCCAGTCGCGGAAGATGTCCGTCCCCGGGATCAAGCCAATGGCCACAATAATACGGTCAACATCCAGCCTTGTCACTCTTTGCGACTGATTATGCCGTATTTGTGCCCCGTCCACCGCGTAAGAACCGTCAACGGCCAACAATTCATGATGGGTGAGTAGCGAGACATTGGAAAGATTTTTGAGCTTGGCTAAACTATCTGCATGACATTGAAACCCATCCCGCCGATGAATCATCCATATCCTTTCCGCTCGTGGAGCTACGGCCATGGCCCAATCGGCAGCCGAGTCGCCACCGCCGATAATCAGGACCCTATGACCCCGAAAATCTTCCAAATGCTCTACAGTATAATAAAGTCCGCGACCTTCAAAGCGATCGATAGCCGGGTCATTAAACCGTCTTGGCAAAAATTCCCCTATACCCGCAGTAATAATGACCGATTTGGCCGTAAAAGTACCCTGAGTGGTTTCAATTTGCCATAGGTCTCCATGGCGGATCACACCGGTTGCCACCGTATTAGTGTATACGTCATGAGGATATTGATTGGCTTGTTCCAACAAGCGCACCACCAACTCGTGACCCGTTACCAAAGGAAATCCGCCTACGTCATAAATTGGCTTTTCCGGATAGAGGTGCTCCAACTGCCCTCCTAACCGCGAGAGACGCTCTATCATCACGGTCTTAAGATGATGAAGCCCGGTCAAATATAAACCGTAAATTCCGACTGGCCCGCCCCCAATGATCAACACATCGGCGATATTCGTTCCCATAAATGTTTTCCCCACTGTCTTGGTCTGATTAGAAACTCCTTGAAGGAATCCGCCCTCAGTGTAGCGAATTGAATTTTGCCTTGTCAAAATTCTGTTTCCGCGGTATTGTCGTCTGAAAAGTCCTACTTTCGAGGTGGTAAAATGTCCACAATGCTTTGGCCTACACGGGATCAGGCTTGGGAGTTACTCAATCACTATACGCACAATCCGTCCCTTATCAAACATGCGTTGGCAGTTGAAGCCGTTATGCGAGCCTTGGGACAACGCTACGGAGAAGATCCGGACTTATATGGTCTGGTCGGTCTACTCCATGATTTTGATTATGAAGCCTTTCCGCAGATAGGTGAGCATACTATTGAAGGCGGAAAAATTCTAACCGAAGCCGGATTTCCTGATATCATTGTCGAAGCCATCCAATCTCATGTGACCGAGAATGGCATCGCCCGGGATAACTGGTTAAAGCGGTCTATTTATGCGGCAGACGAGCTCACCGGCTTTATTGTCGCGGTTACGCTGGTCCGTCCCACCAAAAAATTGAGTGACGTCACTCCGAAATCGGTCATCAAAAAGCTCAAGGATAAAAGCTTTGCCAAAGGCGTCAATCGTCATGACGTGTTTGGGGGTGCGGAAGGCTTGAGGATTCCCATCGATGAGTTCATCCAATTTATCATCGAGACCCTAATTCCATACGCTGAGGCTTTGGGGCTCAATGCCTAGCGCGAGGGTTCTGCATGCTCGCGCTAGGACCCCAGGCCTTTGTCAAGGCCTTCGTTTGGTATGGGCTTGCGCCCCGCATACCCTTCTTCAAGTCCGTGATAGTATTTCACGGACTCTTCATCCATTCGCCAGCATAAGTAGACCGGTTGTCCCTCAATTTCCGCCGGGAAATCGACGAGCCCCATCTCCACATCAGTCACCCGGCAGCCTAGCTGGTTAATAATAGCCAACAACTGGTTGGCGTCACTCACCACGCCGTCGAATTCCTTTTTGGCTAATTGGTAATCACTAAGCATAATCAAGTTGCCATCCTTGCGGTAACCGACTTCGCGAATATCGCGCATTTCTTCATATTTCTTTCTCGCCTGATCTTGAAGGGAACGCAGACGCGTTAAGTGTTCGCGCAGCTCATGCAACAACTGATTCGCTTCGTCCAAGGTAAATTGCCGTGTCATACATCCTCCCTCCCCTAAAATTCTGCTCTGGTGTCCTCTATCCCTGCCAAACGGTTAGCCTCGCGGGCGGCAACAAATAAGAAGTCAGAAAGTCGATTTAAATATTTTAAATGCTCTGCGTAGGACCCGTCCACATTCACATAGGGCACCAGTCGCCGTTCGGCCCGCCGCACCACAGTCCGCGCTTGATGAAGAAAAGCCGCGGACAGGTGACCGCCTGGTAAAATAAACTGTGTCAGAGCCGGGAGATGTTCCTCCAACTGGTCAATCCACTGTTCCATAGTCTTGATTTCCACAGGGTGGAAGCGGTCTTGCCGATCAGGACTGACATTGGATAGATCGGCTCCCACGGAAAATAACGTATTTTGGATCTGATCTAACATGACACATAAGGCCGTCTTTTGAGATTCCAAAAAAGATCGGGCTATTCCCACAATCGCATTGGCTTCATCAATGGTTCCGTAGATCTCGACACGAGGATCGTCTTTGGGCACACGTTTCACGTCACCATGCCCCCACAAGCTGGTCATCCCCGCATCCCCGGTTTTGGTATAAATTTTCATGATAGCGTCCTCCTCCCGGCATAGGGCCATGACGTTAGTGTCTGCCGTCCAACCTCATGATCATGCGCGTTAATCCCCCCAAAACGTCACCCATGATGATATCCATTCGACGATATCTTCCCCCAAGGAGGATAATAGGTGCACTGTCTGTCCTCCGGTTGAGCCACGCACGCGAGGGTTCCTATCTTCAGATTAGCACGAATACGATTCTTTCTGTATCCCCTACCCTGCAAGCCGACTAGTGATAACCAAATCCTACGGCAGTCCGACTCACTTCATTCCCGCTGAGGCTGGCGTATGGGCAAGCAAGAGCAAAATCGCACTGAAAGACATCACGCTCGCGCCCACGACCCGCCGAAACCCCATCGGTTCATGAAAGAAGAACCCACTGAAGGCAGCCAATAACCCGGCAGACGCCGAGATAGCTTCAACAATCACCGCTGGCATTTGCCTTAGTAATATCACCACACTGACATAACTTAAAGCATTTAGGAACCCTTCAAGCCCGAAACCCGCAGGGAATGTGCGCACTGTTTGGATCGTTTTCGGCCACCACCGGGCGAGTCCTAGGCCAAGTATCATCCACATCCCGACCCCCGTCATCAGATTGGCGCCGTACGTTAAAGGAGGATAAAGTTGATAATGGACGTCTAAAAGACGCCCCATTGCAAAAAACACGTCACTTCCGATGATGATGGCAACATTCTCCGATACGCGTTGGGCTCCCGACAGCCATGCTCCCACAGCAAATAACCCCATCCACCACCATCCCTGAGCCAGAGCCAATGGATTCCACAAGAATAACAGTATAGTTGTGAGATTCGTCCACAGACTCACTTCACTAATTTCTCCTTGAGACAATGCTAAAGTATATAATGCAAATGCTGTCCCATAAACCAAACTAGGCCATAGAACGGCACTCAGAAACACGACGGGCTGGTGCTGCAACAACACGGCGAGCCATAAAAATATTGCCGCAAAAACGTAAGTGGCTCCCATAATGGACCAGGGATCAGCCAGGTGACCGAGACGCTTCATCAGCACGCGTTCCGCGCTCAAACTCATAACCCTGATTATCAACCATAGACCCACATGCCAATCCCCCTCTCGCCTCATCCTATGGGACAAGAGAGGACACTGATGCTAAGAAGTTGCGTGCGACACAGGGCCTTTTTCAATAATCCGAGGGCTGGGACGATAGCGGTCAATGCCCATTTGTTTGATCACCGTTCCCTGAGGTTCTTTGATCGCGATCCAGGTTTTGACCACAACCCCTTGTTGCCCCGGTGCTAAGACTTTTTCTTCACCCGGTTTCAACGACTTATTGTCACGCACGATGGTTTTAAAAGGAAAAGTTTGTAACGTCTTGTGATGAACCGTCACGTCGGGACCTGGTGTCGCCCCCCATATTTTTACCGTCATATGCCGATTTTGGGCCTGTGCCGTAATTAAGATGGGGGTAGTCCGGTTATTGCGAAATTGGAAGTTAAGATAATCGCCTGCGACGGTGGCATCCTCGCCTGGAGGCAAATAAGGAACGGTAAGCCCATGTTGGTGCCGTTCCACAATAGGCAAGCCGGTTCGTAATAATGCCGCATATAACGTCGACGACCCCTGGCACACCCCGCCCCCGACCGATGGCACAATACGGTCCCCCACAAAGGCCCGTCCCCATCCAAAACCATTTTCCGCCGTGTAAGGTCCCACCACTGTGTAGTAAGAAAAGGTCTTACCAGGTTCAACAACAGTGCCGTTCAAACGATGAGCCGCCAATGCAATATTTTTGCCCTGGGTTTGACTGGCGTGAAAATAATTGGTCGTTTGTTGCCCCAACACATAGGGCAATTTGACTTCCTGACCCTGCCGGTCTTGGCCCGGCTTTAGCACTCCGACAATAATAGGAGCGGTGTTATGAGACTGAACCTGGGGCCCTAGACGCACATCCGTTCTCCCCTTGAGGGATAACATTGGAGAAAGTAATCCTAGAGAAGCTATCATCAGCCATTGCCGTATCACAGTGACTTCCGTCCTTTCCGCAAAGATGACTATTCGTGATAATTGGACAAGACACGAAACGCACCACCACCGCAGGGGGCTTCGCATCCTATCGTGCCCACCCTCGCCTCTTTTAACTCACATTCGAGAGATCACAGGTTCGCTCCCTGTCGTGCCCACCATATTTCATGCAGGTTTCCGGGATCGTAGGTCCATGGCAAATAGGCCGTTGTCTCTCCAATGTCTCTGCCAATCGTCGCTCCAAAAAAATAACGGCCAGTCATTTCCATAGTCTGTATGCCTCAGCCCCTCTAACTGAGATCCCGCTAGCAATATGTCACGCGGCAAATCTCCGGTCTGACATGAACATGTTTCATCCTCGCCAATAAACCGATACGTAAAAGTCAAAAGGTTGGTACCACCCGCCAAAAAGAACGTGCGGGTGTCTGGGGAGTTGCAGTCCCAGCCGTTCGCTCCCTGTCCACGTCGGCTACGCGATAATGCCCCCCTCCTACTACGTCTCTTTCTTTACAGGCCTCGTTTCCACGTTCTCGCCAGTAACTGTTACGGGACTAATGCCCCCGATACCCAATTAAGTGATCTTTGATGTCTTTACGCCCCAAATGCGGATTTAGTCGAGTTAAATATTTCCCGGTGAAGAGGCCGCCGGAATAAGCGGAGTCCCGACCACGTCGAGCGACTTTAGGATTGTCTGATTATTGGTGTACACGACCGTTAGTCAACGTGAGTGACGCCGCTTTGAGCTACTATTGTGCTCCTGTTTTGGTTATCGTGACGGCACCTATTGTGCTCGGTGAAAAACTTTCGTCTAAAAAAGTGGTATAGGTCGGCACGGCCTTTGGACTCGCTGTGTCAAATCTTTGGCATAGGACTCGTCAGCTTCGATGCGACATCCATAGAAAATCATGGCTGGCGAATTTTTTTCCCGCCCCACCAAACATGAGCCAGATTGGTTCTACGTTAACCAGTACTTGCAAGTGATGAAGAATAACACGTAGGATCGACTGGGTTCGGATAAGGTTGGGATTGCAATGAGACGACAGAGCCTTGGGTAAACCTGTGCGGGCATGTTCTACACTGAATTCATGGTTGTCAAGAAATGCTGCGAATCGGCGAGTATACGGGCATTATCCGAGGGAGCGCCCGACTACCATCCTCGCGCCAGGTACTCAAAGATGTACGGCAATAGCCGCCACTTGGGAACAAGAGATGGCGGGGGTGAACGCTCAGTCGCGGAAAGTCTGATGGTTTCTTCCATTACCTCGTGGGTGCTTAAACGCTCACCGTCGATTCGCCAATACGAACCTAAAGATCGCTTTGTTATTACCTGTGAGTCCCTTGATGTGGATCGTTGCCTTTATGGGGTCAGCCCCAAAGCGATCCCACAGTTTACCAAAGCATTCGTCGGCAAAGGCGCTGGTCATTATCTCTATGTTGCGAAAATCGAGGGATACTGGTTGCGTTTTGTCAATCTGTTCCATTAAGAACGTTCTAGCGTGCCTTCCCAGTTCCCTACTTCCCAAGATGGCGGTGCTCAGCCACGTCTTAACATCAATTGTTTGAAGGCTCGCGGTGGCATTCATTAATCCTCGACCTCCCATAGATCGTCATCACCCAAATCGTCCGGATGTCC
>JAKADI010000084.1 GCA_021820675.1 Bacillota bacterium
GAACTCAGCAGCGCGACTATCGCGACGATGGCGACTCCTAAAACAAGTACTGACATAAGAGGCCATCCAAACCCTAGCGCCAGCAATATGGCCCAAATCCAAGCAATCGCTAACCAAGGATAAAATACAATGCCACGGGAATGAAACATGCGGTGAATCTCAAGAACACCTATTGCCGTTAACACCCCAACCCCCACGACTAGAGACCATCCTCCAAGATATACCAAGAGAATGATCACGGGAATTCCAAATGTCGCGGTTAGTATCCGAAGTCCCAGCACACCTGTTACTCCTTATTCCCGAAGGCCACCAAAACGCCGGTCGCGTTTTTGGTAGGCGCGAATGGCCCTATGGAGCTCCGTCGGATTGAAATCTGGCCATAACGTATTGGTTACGTAGATCTCCGCATATGCAAGTTGCCATAAGAGAAAGTTTGATATTCGAAGTTCCCCACTCGAACGGATCAACAGATCCGGGTCAGGCAACCCAGCTGTGTCTAAATGGGCAGCAATCGCAGTAGCGGTGAGATAGCTATCAGGGGACAACGGGCGATGCTCATCGATCCAGCGATTAACCGCCCGGACCAGTTCATCCCGTCCACCATAGTTTAACGCGAGATTCAATACCATCCGCGTTTGATCAGCCGTTTCAGCCATGGCGTCTGCTATCGACCGTTGAGCCCGCGCTGGCAAACCGCCTATGTACCCAATGGTTTGAATGCGCACGCCTTCGGCTTTAAGTTCCTGGGTTTCTGATCGCAAATATTCGACTAATAAGTCCCAGAGGGCATCCACTTCGACCTGCGGCCTAGACCAATTTTCCGTAGAAAATGCATACACCGTCAAGACTTTTATACCCATTGCCGCACATTCTTTGACAATAGGCTTAAGAGCCTTTACACCGGCACGATGACCTTCGGCACGATTCAAGCCTCGCTGTCGAGCCCAGCGACCATTCCCATCCATAATAATAGCAATATGCCGGGGCAATTTGGCGTAACGCGCAGGGTTTTGTGAATCCAGCATGAGGTGTTGCCGAGCATCTCTGTCCATCAAGCCTCCAAAAAAGCACGACATAGTATCCCTAAATCAGGGTGTCAAAATGTCCCGTTCTCGACCTTCCGCGATGCCGTCTAAATCCTTAATGTGACGATCCGTAAGTTTTTGGACGTCACTCTGGCCCCGTCGTTCATCGTCTTCCGTAATGATGTGTTCCTTTTGTTCAGACTTCAAGGCGTCGAGCGCTTCGCGGCGGATATTACGTATTGTCACTTTTTCTTCTTCCAGCCGCTTCCGTAATTGTTTGACGAGATCCTTACGCCGCTCTTCTGTCAGCATCGGTACACTAACCCGTAATACCGCACCATCGACCCGGACGGATACCCCTAAATCCGCTTTCATAATGGCTTTCTCCATTGCCGCAATGGCATTGCGATCAAATGGCTGCACCACTAACATGCGGGATTCAGGAACGGAGATAGCCGCTAAGTGTTGCAAAGGTGTAATGGCACCATAATAATCCACAGGAATTTTTTCCAATAACCCTGGATGGGCTCGCCCGGCTCGCATCGAGTTAAGATCCCGCTCAAAAATGTCTACTGCCTTGTTCATTTTATTCTCAGCGTCACTCAAAATGTCCTTAAGCATGATTATCGCTCCTCACAAAGGTACCAATGGGTTCGCCAAGCACAACTTTTCGGATGTTACCATATTGGTTCATGTTAAATACGACAATAGGAATGTTGTTGTCCATACAGAGTGACGTTGCCGTTGCATCCATCACACGCAGATTTTCTTTTAAAACATCTAAATAACCAATTTCATCGAGTTTTTTGGCTTGCGGATTAGTTCGCGGATCTGCATCGTAGACTCCCGCCTCTTTCGTTGCCTTCAACATCACGTCAGCTTCGATCTCGGCTGCGCGCAGAGCTGCGGTCGTATCCGTTGAGAAGTAGGGATTACCGTTACCAGCCGCAAAAATAACCACTCGATTTTTTTCCAAATGATTTATGGCACGGCGACGAATATACGGCTCAGCAACCTCCTTCATCTCAATGGCGGTCTGCACTCTAACCGGTACCCCATGCTTCTCAAGAGCATCCATGAGCGCCAAAGCATTAATAACCGTGGCCAGCATACCCATGTAATCTGCGGTAGCACGGTCCATCCCCTTCGATGATCCTGATTGCCCTCGCCAAATGTTGCCTCCACCGACGACGACAGCCGTCTGTACACCTAAACTTAACACGTCCTTGATTTGGCGGGCAATACTATCCACAACGGTTGGGTCAATGCCATATCCTGCAGAGCCTGCCAGGGCCTCTCCTGACAGTTTGAGGACGATACGTCGATATTTGGACTGTTCGGACATTATTGCTCCTCCCTCTTTAGAGCGAACTAGAAGGGCACCATGTACCCTTCTAGTTTGTTAAGTCAATGTGACAGGAACGGGAAATTCTTCCCCTTGACCAAAGTCTTCGCCTCGCTCAAAGCGGACAAAGCGCCGAACCACAATATGCTCCCCGAGTCGGGCAATATGTTCCTTCAAAAGTTGGTCCACGGTGACATCTGGATTTTTAACAAACGGTTGATCCAACAAACAGATCTCTTTGAAGAATTTCTCAACGCGCCCATCGACCATTTTCTCTACAATGGCCGGAGGCTTACCTTCCTTTTGAGCTTGGACGCTGAGAATCTGTCGTTCATGTTCAATCGAATCTGCAGGTACCTGTTCTCGACTCACGAAGCGGGGATTGGCCGCCGCTATATGCATCGCAATATCATGCGCTAATGTGCGAAAATCCACCGTGTTGGCCTCAAAATCAGTCTCGCAATTGATTTCTAGCAAAACTCCAATACGGCCTTGTAGGTGAATATAACTTTCGATTAAGCCTTCTTTGGCTTCCCGTCCCGCTTTTTTGGCCGCTTGGGCCAATCCACGCTCTCGCAGAATGTCAGTAGCTCGTTCAAAATCACCGTGTGCTTGCTCGAGTGCCCGTTTGCATTCCATCATTCCTGCACCCGTCATGTCACGCAGCTTTTTTACGTCGTTAGCGGATATCACAAAAAATCCTCCTCGTAAGGAGAGCGACCTCACGGTCGCCCTCATATGACAGTGGAATTTGCCGGATTACTGGGCCTCAACAATCTCAGCTTGTCGTTCTTCAGCCATCCCACCTTGTCTTCCTTCAATCAAAGCATCGGCCATCTTGCTTGTTAGCAATCTGACTGCTCGAATCGCGTCATCGTTTCCGGGAACAATGTAGTCAATTTCGTCAGGGTCACAGTTAGTATCAACAATTCCCACAATCGGAATTCCGAGTTTCCTGGCTTCGGTTACCGCAATGTGTTCCTTGCGCGGATCGACAACAAACACGGCCGCAGGAAGTTGGTTCATCCCCTCAATGCCACCTAAATATTTTTCGAGCTTTTCTTTTTGGCGCATGAGAATGCTGACTTCTTTTTTCGGCAATCGTTCCCATTGTCCGCTTGTTTCTTGCTCTTTTAATTCAGCCAAACGCTTCACACGCTTTTTAATTGTGTCAAAATTAGTCAGCATACCACCCAACCACCGTTGATTTACATAATAATCGCCGGAGCGTTGAGCCTCTTCAGCCACAGCTTCTTGCGCCTGTTTTTTCGTACCGATGAACAACATACGTCCACCACTGGCACCAACTTGTCGAACGAAATTATAGGCTTCATCGACTTTTCGTACAGTCTTCTGTAAGTCAATGATATAAATCCCATTTCGTTCCGTAAAAATGTAGGGTTTCATTTTGGGATTCCAACGCCGAGTTTGGTGACCGAAGTGGACACCCGCTTCAAGCAGTTGCTTCATGGAAATGACAGCCATTATTTTATAGACCTCCTGGTTTTATCCTCCGCAATCCCCATCACTCGAAGCCTAGGCACCAGGGAAACGGATTGCGTGTGTGGTAAAAAATCCTATGGAATTATAGCACGATCACCTCTCAGCATCAAGCATAGGTCAGTTGTGACAGTTGTGACACTACTGACGCATGAATGTGGTCGGAAGTGATCCTTGGGAAGGGTCTCACAACGAAATGGGACCCGTGTGCGTATCGCGGACACAGGATGGATTCCCCACCGAGACCCACGCAGCCGAAACGCCGTTCATCGGAGAACGGCGCAAATGGCCCAAAGGCTTTCAAGATGCTCGGCAAGCGGGCGCGCCAGGCGCGTTATGGGGCGCCTCCATTGCGTCGTGGGTCGTCACTTCCTCCTCTTCCGGCTCGTGCCGGATGTTTAACTCCGGTTCCATAGGACCAAGTCCCTAGTATGCCGCTCCCCGTCGTGGATCCTCTTCCTAGCCTTGCCCAAGGAAGACCGCGCTTTCGTTATAAACGCCATTTGGTCGGGTGCCAAGAATCCGCGGCTTCTCCTCTGTTATAGGGTGTCCTGGCATAGTCCGCGTGTTTTGGCGTTACCGCCAAAACCCCGATCTCAGGGTATGCTTATCCGAACCGGTATTGATAGCGGGCCGAACGATGCCCTAACGCGTAGCTCATGGGGATGAGCTAGGATAATCCCGGTCAAATTTTTTGCCAACCCGGGCGATTCAATCTGGTGGTTGAAATAGTGCAACATGGATCGATTCATATCCTGCATGAGTTGCTGCTGCAGGTGGCGTTCATTGGCAGGATTAATCCCCAAGGGAATACCATCTACCTGAATATTCACTGTATGTATCAGGTTCACCATACTACGATTAAGTGCAGGAGCGACCCTCTGTTGAACGTCGGCCGTAATGGCATGCTGGCGCAATTGATTAAGGCTCTGTGAAACTACGGACAACACCGCGTCAGGCGGAACCGAGAGGGATATCCCGATCACACTCAACCATACCACTTCGAGCAAAATCATTAACCCACTTCCAACCAATATCCCTTTGACCCAATTCAAATCCGTTATCCTCCCCCACTTTAGCCCATAGCGATACCCTTACACTTCCAGTATGGCCTAATCCCTTTGCCGACATAATAGGACTGCCATGGTTCGGTCTTCGTTAACAGGTCAAACCGTAGGACATCGATCTAGCCAGTTCAACGAATTACTATCTTTGGACAAGGAGGGGTAACCTTGAATACGCATACGTTCAAATTTCTCACAACCCTTGGTTTGGGAACCATGCTAATTGGCGGGTGTAGTCTTTATGCCGAACCCCACAAACCTGCGCCGGTTAAACACGCCGCCCAATCTACCCGAAAGACCACGAAGAACGTCTCGAAAACCGTAAGAAAGACCGCGTCCAACGTAAAAACGGCTGGACCGGTGAAAACCACAACCAAAACGGGCGGAAAACTCAAAGTGATTGCCTTTTACGACCAAACGATGAGCCATGTCAGTCCCGATCCATTTTTATTCGTCTCAGCGCACCCAGAGCTGGTGACTTATCTTTCTCCATTCTGGTACGAAGTAACGGCTTCTGGTACCGTGATCGCAAAGCCGGAAGGAAACGCCCCGGCCTTGGCGAAACAATCGCACCTACCGTTAATGCCGCTTTTCAATAATTACAGGGGCACGGACGGAATGCTCACGTCAACAGCGTTACGTACTAAAGCCGTTGACACTATCGTGCATTTGGTCACCACAAAACATTATGCGGGCGTCCAAATCGATTTTCAAAAATTGAAACCGGCTGATCGCACTGACTTAGTAGATTTTATGAATGCGTTGCATTCAAAAATGCCCAAGAATACGCAAATTTCGATGTCCGTTGTCCCCCTCACGGCCGGAACCGGGGAATCTGGCGCGTATGACCTCAAAGCCTTGGACAAGGACGTTAACAATATGGTACTTATGGCCTACGACCTCCATAGCAACGGCACCATGCCAGGTCCTATCAGTCCTTATACGTGGGTCCAAAAAGGTGTGGCGGCAGCCTTAAAGGCTGGGGTCAAGCCAAGCAAACTCTACTTGGGCATTGCAGACTACGGCTACTTGTGGAAGAGTGGGTCGACGAAGGCTATCACAATTCCACTTAAGGCAATGTACCAACACAAGTATGGGACATATACGTGGAATCCCACGGCTAAAGAAGCCTATGACCATTATGTCTCAAAAGGCGTATCCTACACGATTTGGTTTGTGAATGATCGAGCCGCCGTAGACCGCATCAATTTGGCCGAAAAAGACCACTTGGGCGGTGTGGCCTTCTGGAGAATCGGGTACGAAGATGCACGTTGGTGGAACCGTGTGGCCGTGGCCTTGAAATCCTCATCAAAGGCCACCGCGGCCGTGACCAAACAATCGAAGACTCCCAACGCACAGAAAACCAAAAGTATGACGAAAAACAAACCTACTTCTCCCCAACATCGCAGTAAAACGTGAAGCGAATATCCTGCTCACAAGCGGGATATTCGCTGGTAATAAAAACAACCGCGGTCCTAGTCGCGGTCGCGTTCATGTCCGACCACTAAGATATCAATATTACTGGTCTGTCGCAAGACTTCATTAATAACGGAACCCTTAAAAATCTCCTGCCACCGGGTGCGAAGCGACTCACCCATCACAATCTCGGTGGCGTGATGTTCGCGGGCAAAATTCACTAAAGCCCGGGGGACATTATTGTCACGAAGTTCCACCACGCGCGCCCCCAACTGCTGTGCCAAATTGATATGAGCCTGAAGAGTTTGTTCGTCAACCGCCGAAAACGATCGTCCGTCAGCAGGTCGTACAATGACTACGTAAAATTCTGCTTTGAGTCTCTGCGCAATCCGATATCCGCGCCGCAGGAGTCTCGCTCCATTAGGAGAAGGTGTCACAGCTACCATAATACGGTCATGCGTTGGCCACGGTCCTTCAATCGCGTGGCGATTCATGTACGTCTCGAGACGGTCGTCGGTATCATCAGCCACCACTCGTAACGCCAATTCACGCAACGCTGTGATATTGCCTGGTCGAAAAAACATGTGTAACGCC
>JAKADI010000085.1 GCA_021820675.1 Bacillota bacterium
GGTGACATACCTTTTCAAAGCCTCTTAGCTTCATCACCAAGAACCGGGTGGATCCCTAGGAATGGCGATGATGCCATGATACTACTTTATACTTCTGGTACCACCGGCCAACCTAAAGGGGTTGTTGTGCCAATTTGGGCATTGGCAGCCTTTGAGGGATATATGCGATTTGGGTTAGATCTTCAGCCCCATGACCAGTTTTGGAATCTGGCTGATCCAGGATGGGCATATGGGCTCTATTATGGCTTAATGGGACCCCTTCTGCTGGGACAAGCAACACGTGCTTACCAAGGATCGTTTGAGCCCCATGCAATTATCGATTTACTAGAGAAATACCGTATTACCAACTTTGCTGCTGCACCTACCGCATTTCGCGCTATCCGCGCCACCGACCCGGCACCTCGTAAGATGTCGCTACGGATCATATCGAGTGCCGGAGAGCCGTTAAACCCTGAGATCAGTCAGTGGTCCAAGACCGTCTTTGGTCTACCCATCTATGATCATTATGGACAGACTGAACTCGGCATGGTCATTAACAATCACCACGATCCACGGCTAGATCGCCCGATCAAGGCGGGATCAATGGGAGTCTTTATGCCTGGGTTTCGCGCCGTGGTCGTTGATGATGAGGGGATCGAATTGGGCAGTGGTCAAGAGGGCCACTTAGCCATAGACACTCAATCTTCCCCTCTGTTCTGGTTTTCCGGGTACTATCAGGCTCCGAGCCGCACCCAAGAACGCTTTACTAGAGATGGCCGGTATTATTTGACGGGTGACGAGGCCAGTCACGACGGTGAAGGATATTTCTATTTTTCGGGGAGATCTGACGACATTATCTTGTCAGCAGGATACCGAATTGGACCTTTTGAAGTTGAAAGTGTGCTTATGAGCCATCCAGCCGTTGCCGAGTGTGCCGTCATTGGGGTTCCTGATGCATTGCGCGGAGAATCGGTTAAAGCCTACATTGTCTTGCGCAATGCCCTCAAAGCTGACGCCCAATTAGAGGCTGAACTTAAGGAATGGGTGCGGCAAAGGTTGGCAAAGACGGCTTACCCTAGAGAATTTGCCTTTGTCGCCACCCTCCCCAAGACTCCCAGCGGCAAAATTCAGCGTTACCGACTTCGCGATGATTAACCAAGCAGGGTGTAGGCCAAATCATCCGCCTTGCTTGTTCCGTGCGGATTCGCTGCTCCCGGGGGCGAGACATAAGCCTCTTTCGTCGGGATCGAGAATGTGGTTGGGTTCAAGACCGGGTGACGCGCAAAAAATCAAAACCCACAAAGCTTTGTGCAATGCGAGTCTGATAGGTGGTGGGCACGACAGGTATCGAACCTGTGACCTCTTGCGTGTGAAGCAAGCGCTCTACCACTGAGCTACGCGCCCTTAAGTTAAAGACAACGGCTATTTATACTACTATGAAACCTTAGCCTCGGTCAACTGGTGGGCCCAGAAGGATTCGAACCTCCGACCAACCGGTTATGAGCCGGCAGCTCTACCACTGAGCTATGGGCCCAAAAAAATGGCTCCCCGAGCAGGACTCGAACCTGCAACCACCCGGTTAACAGCCGGGTGCTCTACCAATTGAGCTATCGAGGAATGCCGACAACCAATATACTAACAATTTCGCTGGTGATCGTCAAGGTTCAGGGGAGAGAATTTTTTCGACGACTTAGATAGAGCGGTGAGAGTTTGCTTTGAAAGGGTCGGTAGCTGAGTTGCAAGGTGCAAATATTTTTCGGAAAAAGTTATCCGAGACTCCCGGGCCCGGTGAGTGGCTCGCCGACTTCGGGCAAACCCGATGCGAGTAAAGCTTACCTATGCGGGTTTCGCCGCAAGGATCCCCGGCGGTGAGATAACTTCTTTCCCTCGCCTCGACTTTGTCGATAGTGTATTGTTAGTGAAGGCTAATAAGGGGGAATCATCGTGGTGTCGGGATCAATAACCGTCATAACTGGCGGGATGTTTTCAGGAAAGTCTCAAGAGCTGGTGCGTCATATCGAAGAGGCTGTCATTCTGGGCTTTTCCGTCGCCGTGTGCTACCCGCTGATAGCCGACAGAAATAGCCAAAGGGATATTAAGTGGCGGCTGGGCAAGTTCCGTGAACACGTAGCCCTGTGTCCCCTAGATACGAATGAATTCGCAGAACCTACAACGCGTCAGAATGTGGAGAGAGACGTTATTGCCATTGATGAAGCGCAATTTTTTTCACATGATATTATTGACACCGTCAAGATCTGGCGGCATAAAGGGCGGAATGTGTGGATAGCAGGTCTGGATATGGACTATCAGGAGAACCCCTTTGGTCCGATGGGTCCCTTGATGTGTGTTGCCGATCATGTCGTCAAATTGCATGCGCGGTGCAGTCGGTGCCGAACACATAGCGCGTTCATTTCTTATCGGCTGAGTGACGGAGATGAACAAGTCGTCATAGGCGAGACGAATTATGCGGCTTTATGCTTGCAGTGCTACGAAGGCCTGATCTCTTCTCACGTCCCAGGGGGGAATACATATCTCAAGTCTGGAGAAGCGACTGGGACTGATCTGTAAATGGTGCACTCCGTTTTCGGCCATTGCTGATATTGGGGCTGGCCAGGGGCGGTTAGCGCGAGCTTTGGCCGATGACGGGCACGTGGTTTATGCGACCGAAAAGACGGTTAAAGGATGGCAGGAACTTGTCCAATATACCCGACATTATTCGCAGATTACCCCGATGCGGGGAGACGGCTTAAAGCCCCTACTCCAATTCAGAATAGCTGTGGATGCGGCGGTGATCGCGGGGATGGGTCCTCGAAGCATTCAACAGATATTACAACACGATGAGATGCAGATGATCTCTACATTCATCGTTCAACCGATGCAAGGGTTATTTCTGTTACGGCGATTTTTGCTGCAAAATTCATGGAGTATTATGGATGCCGATCTGGTTGAAGAACAGGGGAGACTCTATGGTATGTGGATGATCCGACGAAGCCCACAAACAGGCGTTGATCCGCGGTGGTTATGGTTCCCTAAGGAATTCCAGAGTTCAGCCTGGTTTACTCGACTTGTGGCCGAACGCCTGGCTTATTTGCAACGAAATCTGCAATACTGGAATGTTAACTCGCCTGAATATTATAATTGGCAGCGCGAACGTGAACACCTCACAGGAGTGACGCGATGATGATCACGGCTGAGCAGGCACAAGATTACTTTGGTCCTGATATCGACAATATACCCCTTAGACCGGGTGACTTTGATGACGTTCAGTTCTGTTTAATTCGAGATCGCGTGTCTCCAAGGACATTGGCCCTTCAGTTATGGAAGACGGATATACCGGCCCCGTCCCTAGGGCCATTTGGTCGCCTGCGTGCGCTAATGGCGCTCCAGATGGGAAACCCGGTGGGACCCATGGCTTTTATCGAGCCGTATTACAAATTAATCACGTTTGTGCCCCCGAGCCATTTAAAGCGGGTTCGTGAATCCTTATGGGAGGCCGGAGCGGGGCAAATTGGCCGCTATTCGCGCTGTAGTTATGTTTCCTCAGGCACCGGAACTTTTTGGCCAGAAGATGGAACGCAGCCATTTTTGGGACAGATTGGGAACTTAAATCAGGAGTCCGAAAGGCGACTGGAAGTTGTTGTTCCTAAGTGGTATCAAAGACGCGTGGAACAAGCGCTATTAAGAGCGCATCCCTACGAGGAAGTAGCCTTTGATTGGATAGCCTTGAGAAATCGGTTAGAAATCGCTAGCGCCTACTGTGACAGTCAGGGGGAATGGTGGTTTATTGAGGACAATGCTGATTTGATGCAGGCGCTCTTAGATCATCGTCCGGCGAAAGTTCACTGCGAAAAACTGACCTGGTCCTCGCGCTTGATCTTAGCGGAAGCGAAAATTCCAGTGGACATGAAGCAACCCGGTGAGTTATTATACCCCGGATTGCACAAACTGTGGGGAGACAAGAAAAAGCCGTGGGAATGACTTATCAAGTGTATACCGACGGGGCGTGCGCGAATAACCAGGCTCCGGGGGGACAACCCGGTGGATGGGCGTGTGTTTTTGTGGAAGGGCCGTCTTACTCGGGAGCTCACCAGGCAACGACCAATAACCGCATGGAAATGACGGCGGTGATTGAGGCATTGCAACACACCCCCAATGGCGCCCACGTGACGGTTTTTAGTGATTCCGCGTATGTGATTAATGCGTTTCAACAAAATTGGTTTGCAGGTTGGGAAAAACGCGGATGGAAAAACGCCAAAGGACAACCTGTGGAGAATCAAGATTTATGGCATCAGATTTTAAACCTGGTTCAGGGTCGCCATGTGACCTGGATGAAAGTCAAAGGTCATAGCGGCAATCAGTATAATGAGATGGCCGACCGCTTGGCGGTAAAGGCGATGGAGGAACTGCGCGGTAAATTGTGACAGGCGAGCCATAAATCATTGGTTGACGAAACGGCGCTTTGGGGTGATAATAAACATTCAAAGTGCGAGCTAACAAGATGACCGCGGATGTAAAACCGAAAGGTTACATCTGAGGAAAGTCCGAGCTGCGTAGAGCAGGGTGCTGGATAACGTCCAGTGGGGGAAACCCTAAGGAAAGTGCCACAGAAAACAAACCACCGAGCGTGAGCTTGGCAAGGATGAAACGGTGCGGTAAGAGCGCACCAGAAACCAGGTGACTGGTTTGCTTGGTAAACCCCACCCGCAGCAAGACCGAATAGGGACGGGATGAGGCTGCTCGCTAACTGTCCGGGTAGGTCGCTGGAGGCGCCAGGTAACTGACGTCCAAGATAAATGGTCATCCTCGACAGAACTCGGCTTATGCGTTAACTCGCATCACACCTACCGTTAGGTAGGTGTTTTTTTGTTGAATACGGACTGTGTTTTTCGATTGCACGATACCAGTTATCGTTGTGCGCCGCATGAACTCCCGTCGACAGGATGTGGCTACGATGATTTACGGATATGGATGGTATGGAATTTTTACAGACAATGCCCTATCGGCGCGAAATTTTGTGCAGGAAGCTCTAGGCGGCAAACTCATTCACGAGACCCGCGATTTCTGGGTGTTTGATCTCCCCAGCGGGGATCGAATTGAGGTGTTCGGGCCTGAGGGGCCGCGCCCCGACTACCTGAAGAATTTTGACGGTACGGTGTTGGGATTCTTGGTATCTGATATGGATCTTGCCAAACGTCAAGTCCAGGACCAGGGATGTGTGCTGCTCGGTGAAACTGAAGGGAATAGCACCTACCAGTGGCAGCACTTCCGCGCACCGGACGGACGCATTTTCGAACTCACTTACCATCCCAAACGACTCATGCCGCAATCCTCAAGGTGAATCATCCGTAAGTTCACTCGGCGGACCATGGCGTATACTTTACGGTGCTAGCCTTTGTTACATACTGTATGATGGTGTTAAACATCACATTCATTAGGGAGACGAGCCAGATGGCAGTGAAAATATCGGGAGAAGCCCTCCGGTTGAGAATTTTCATTGGCGAGGATTCCCGCTGGCACCATAAGCCGCTATATCATGCGATTGTGTTGAAAGCGCGGGAAATGGGAATGGCAGGTGCAACGGTCATGCGCGCGTTAGAAGGCTTTGGACCCACTTCGCGAATCCACACGGTTAACTTGCTGGATCTGTCGAGTGATCTGCCTATCATTGTCGAAATTGTCGACAGTAAAGAATATGTGCAAAATTTTCTCCCTGTATTAGACTCAATGGTCGATGCGGGGTTAATTACTATTGACCCCGTTAATGTGGTGAAATATACTCACAATCAGACAAACGATCCACATATCGATCATGAACCATCTCAATAGGTGTGTTTGACTCTATAGCAGGCGATGGATTCCGCCATGGGCCGTCAGTCCAAAACCTCCGCGAGTGCTTGCGGATAATGATTCCTGCCGGATGTATATCTTGGCAGGATTTATTTTTGCTTATTGTGAGTCTGCAATGGGAGGGGGGTGAGCGTATGATTAATCAATATGTGGCGCAATTGATGCAAATTGTGTTTGTAATGAGTTTTTCACCATTATTAAAAGGCATCATGGACCGGTATAAAGCCCGGCTCGCGGGCCGTTATGGCCCTCCGATTTGGCAGCCCTACCGGGACTTGTGGAAATGGATGCATAAGGAAACCCTTCGCACACAGCAAACGTCCTGGGTGTCAGAATGGGCGCCTATTTTCTACTTTATCGCGCCAATCCTGGTCGCGATGTTAATTCCCGTGCTTACGGCCTTTCCCTTGCCGTTTGCCTGGATGGGCGACATGTTGGCTGGAGGGATGATTTTAGGCGGCGGCGGTGTGGCCTTGTTATTGGCGGCTATCGACAGCGGTAGCGTTTATCCGGTACTGGGAGTGAGCCGGATACGGTTGATTGCCACTTTCACCGAACCTTTAGCACTACTTCTGGTCTTTATTGCCGCGCAAGCAGCGCGCGCGACGATACCCTTTGTTGTCAATCAAGCCTTGATTTCGAGGCAGTGGATAGTGAGTCCGGCTCATCTTTTGGTTATCGTGGGATGGTTTATGTTCGTGATTGCCGAGAGTGGTCATATTCCCGTGGATAACCCATCGACGGCCCAGGAACTGTCGATGATCGACCCAGGACGAACATTCGAGTCGAGTGGACTCGACTTGTTTTTGTACGAATGGGGAGGCTGGATGAAATTTACCGTTCTCAATATTATTTTGATGAATGTTTTGGTAACGCCGTGGGGTTTGGCAACTTCTCTGGCCTGGACATCGGTGTTTATGGCTATAGGCTGGGTCATGGTGAAACTTATCGTGTCTGCAGGCATTGTTATCACCCTGGAAGTGAGTTTTGCCAAACTGCGACTCATTCGCAACGTCGATTTTATTACGGCAGCAATTGTCTTAGCGATTGTTGGGGCTTTCACCGCGGCCTGGGCCCTCGGGTAATGCC
>JAKADI010000086.1 GCA_021820675.1 Bacillota bacterium
AAGGAGGCGGGCATGTTTTCGCCCCATGCCGTGTCAACCGCTCCCGGCTCAATGACGACCACTCGGATATTGTCGGCGAGAACTTCCAGGCGTAGTGCCTCACTGAATCCCACCACACCGAACTTGGTCGCATTGTAGACCGCCCACCCGGGAATGCCTTTGCGTCCCCCTACGGATGAAATGTTGATAATGCTACCCGATTGGTGTTTTTTCATCTCCTGCACGGCCAACTTGGCAGTGTACATGAGACCAAACAAGTTCAAATCCAGCATCGTTTTCCAGTCCGCCGGGTTGCCGTCGGCCACAAAATCATAAATGCCGCGGCCTGCATTGTTTACTAAAACTTCCAAGTGGCCCAAAGATGCGGCTTCCTCGAAAAGTTTCTCGATATCGCGCTCACAAGACATGTCGCCCGGGACTGCTAGGGCTTGTCCTCCTTGGGAGCGTATAGTGCTTTCGACAGCCTGCAATTTTTCGGCGTTGCGGGCTGAAATGGCGACGATCATGCCTCTTTGCGCCAGGTGCATAGCCGTGGCTTCACCGATTCCGCTGCTGGCTCCCGTGACAATGGCGACCTTTCCTTGTAAAGTCATGTTGCAACGCCTCCTCTGGCCGTTTAGAAATTTCGGATGCGCGGCTAAGAATATCCAGATCTCGGTAGTCCGATTTGACGGTGGGTTGACTGACTCTTGGACAACAATCCGGGTGTGTTAGTACCGTCTTAGTTTCCGGGATAAATCGTCGCCGCCACCCGAAAAAATACGCCAAGTGCCGAATTGTCAAAGTCTCTGACCGGGAACACGGCAATACGACGTCCTCACTTAACTTGTTGAATTGTTGTTCAAAGTATAACACCCAGAGCCATTTACCCCTAAGTTATCTTAATCGACAAATGGCAAAAACGTAAGGATAGTCTGGGCATGCGCAGAAACTTCGCTACAGCGCACGGGGATTTGACCCACGGCATGCGGAATGAAAATCTGTGAAAACAGGGGTCTAAGAATGACAATTTTGACCTTATAATGAGGAGGGAAGGCGTGTCTAGCACCTTGATTCCGTGTAAATGTCAGAAAAGAAAGAATAACAAGATGGATTGGGAGATAGAACGGCCTAATAATCGCCTGGTGAGTTCCCGGGCGACATGGGATCTGGCCATGGCCTGGGCCGGGGCGGGAGGTTGACCCACTGTCACACGAGGGGGAGATGACGATGGATAACGACGTGATGATGTATCGAACCATGTGTTTGATTCGCCGCTATGAAGATTGCATGGCAGAAATTTATACCGAAGGGAAAACACCCTTATTTAGTATTGCAGCCGGAACGGTGCCAGGGGAAATGCATCTGGCGGCAGGACAGGAACCCGTTGCGGTCGGGGTGATTAGGCATCTTCGTTCAGATGATGCGGTAACGGCGCCGCATCGCCCCCATCACTTTGCCATTGCCAAAGGGGTGGATTTAGGGCGGATGACGGCAGAGATCTTTGGACGCCGCACCGGCCTATCCCAGGGCAAAGGAGGCCACATGCATCTGTTTGACCCCCAGACCCATTTTAGCTGTTCGGGAATCGTCGGTGCCGGATTTCCCCCGGCTGTGGGCGCGGCATTAGCGTTTATGAAACAAGGCCGAGATAACGTGGCGGTGGCTTTTGCCGGGGAGGGAGCCGCAAACCAGGGGACATTTCATGAAAGCCTCAATTTGGCGGCCTTATGGAAAGCTCCCGTCGTGTTCGTGATTGAGGACAACCACTATGCCATTTCGGTTCCGAAAGCGCAATCTACCGCGATCTCGCATAACAGTGAGCGTGCACAAGCCTATAGCATCCCGGGAGTCTACGTTTCGGGCAATGACGTGCTAGCCATCTCGGAAGCTGCCCAAGAAGCTGTGACCCGGGCCCGTCAAGGCCACGGGCCCACGCTTCTGGAAGTGGAAACTACGCGTCTGTACGGCCATTTCCAGGGCGATGCCGAAGCCTACCTCAACGCGGGGGAAAAGGAATCGTGGCGGCAATGGGATCCTATCCGGCGGTTTCGGGCTGAGCTTATGGACCGTCAAATGTTGAGTGAGGAGCAGGACGAGCGTATCCAAGCCGCTGTCAATCAACAGGTAGACGATGCGGTGCGCTTTGCCCGGGAATCACACGAACCAGAAGCGGACGAGGCCTTACGCGATGTATTCGCCGAAGCATAACACGGGAGGGGACATGATGGCGACGATGCCAATGCGCAAATTGACGATGGCCAGGGCAATTAGCGAGGCGATTGGGCAGGAAATGGCTCGCGACTCCAACGTGCTGGTGTGGGGAGAGGATGTGGGGATCTATGGGGGAATCTTTGGGGCGACCCAAGGTCTTTTCGAACGTTTCGGACCCGAGCGGGTGGTGGATACGCCCATTTCGGAAAGCGCATTTATTGGCGCGGCCATCGGCGCCAGCCAAGAAGGGCTGCGTCCAGTGGTGGAACTCATGTTTGTCGATTTCTTTGGCGTGGCGATGGATCAAATCTATAATCATTTGGCGAAAAATCACTATATGTCCGGCGGCAGCGTCCGCCATCCGGTGGTATTGATGACTGCCATCGGAGGCGGGTACAGTGACGCGGCGCAGCACAGCCAAAGCTTATATGGCCTCTTTGCCCATGTTCCCGGGCTTAAAGTGGTTGTGCCCTCCAACGCCTATGATGCCAAAGGATTGATGACAGCCGCTATTCGTGACGATAACCCCGTGATGTACTTTTTCCATAAGGGGTTATTAGGCTTGGGGTGGATGCCGTCGGACGATTTGGCTGAGGTGCACGTGCCCGAGGATCCGTATACCATTCCTTTAGGCCAAGCCCAGGTGGTCTTGGAAGGGAAGGATGTCAGTGTCATCACGATTGGAGCCATGGTCCCCAAAGCCGTGCGGGCCGCCCGCACGTTGGCCCAAGAGGGTGTGTCGGTGGAGGTTGTCGATTTGAGGACTCTCGTGCCCTTGGACCGGGACCGGGTGATTCACAGTGTCAAGAAGACCCACGGCGCGCTGATTGTCGATGAAGACTACCGGTCTTTTGGCATGACCGGCGAAATTGCGGCTGTTGTCGCCGAAGAAGCCTTGGATTATCTTGACAGGCCTATTCGCCGCCTGGCCGTGCCGGATGTTCCCATTCCTTACAGCCCTGTGCTGGAACAAGCCGTGATTCCGTCGGTGGAAAAAATAACGGAAACTCTCAGGCAAATGACGCAGTGAGGAGACAGGCATGGAACCAGATGTGATGGTGAAGGTGGATTTTGGCGAAGATTTGAGTGCTCAGGCCGTGTTGATACACTGGGTCTATGACGCTGGGGCCTTGGTCCGCCAAGGGGAGATGATTGCTGAAGCCATGGTCGACAAGGTCACCCTATCGATTGAGGCTCCCAAAGACGGGTATTTAACACCCCTCATTCAGGACAACGACACCTTTCACCCCGGTCAGGACATTGCACGTATCACCGCAAGAGCGCCCCAGGCAAGTTCTGCTCCCGCCGAGGGCAGCAAGAAGACCTCTGCCGCTTTGGACGGGGACGAATTTGTTCCGGCACCACCCCGGGTGAGAAGATATGCCCAAGAAAAAGGGGTGAATTTGAAAGAATTGGCTCAAGTCATTACTCATAGGCCGCTGACAGTTGGAGATGTCGACGAGTGGCTGGCTGGCGGTGCATCCGAGGCTCTCACGGCATATTCCCCCTTTAGGCGGCAACTCATTGAAAATTTGACCGATGTTCAGTCCTTGCCGACGACGCTACACCGGCGCGTGTACCGGGGAGACGGCTCATGGCCTCTACTTGCCTGCATCGCCTGGGCTGTTGACCAAGCATTGTTGCGTCATCCGGCACTTCATGGATGGGCCACGGACGCCGGCTTTACCCCGGCTAGATCCTTAAGGCTGGGGATTGCGACCCATACGCCTGGGGGCTTGATGGTTCCTATTGTGGAGGGGTCTCGGGACAGGGACGCTTGGACCCAGGCGCTGGAAAAATTGCGCCAGGCGGCCCAAGAGGCGAGGTGGGAGGGCTGGGATTTGTCCCGTCCTTCCTTTATCCTCAGTAATTTAGGGCCATGGGGCATCGAATATTTTACGCCGCGGTTAATGGCCCCGACGGTGGCCATTTTGGGGTTGGGAGCCGCTGATGCTCAGAGTGTTCCGGTTTCTGTGACCTTCGACCACCGCGCCGTGGATGGGGTCGAGGCGGCGTCTTTTTTAGCCACGGTGGATGAACTATTGCGATCTTAACCGCGGATGCGTCGGATCGCCCTGGGCGGGGGGCTCCTTGATTCACACTAGCGTCAATTGGGGCGGCGACCTAAGGTGGGATCCCCTCCCCCCAGATTCGAGATTCCGGTCACAAAAGACAGCAGCACCAGGCCACTAAGGCCTGGCGAGATCCAAAAAAGAGGTGAAAGGCTTGCGGCCAGACGAATACGATCAAACATTTCGCCGATTTGCATGGAACATTCCGGAGTTTTTTAACATGGCCGAAGCCATCCTGGCCCGAAAACCGGATGACGCCGTGGCGTTAATAGACGTAGGAGAAGATTTTCGCGCCAAGTCTTATAGTTTTGGCGCATTGCGTGCGCTGTCCTCCCGTTTGGCCAATTTGCTAAGGACCTTGGGCGTTGGCGCCGGTGATCGGGTGGGGATTTTGCTTTCGCAAAGTCTCGAGCTTGTCGTGGGCCATTTGGCGACCTACGGGTTGGGAGCCATAGCGGTGCCGTTATTTACCCTGTTCGGCGGAGACGCCCTCACTTATCGCATCAACGATGCCGGATGCAAAATCCTCGTCGCTGACGGCCAAGATTGGGAACGGTTAGCGCAGATTCGTTCCGAATGGACCACGGTGCAGTCTGTGATTTTAACGGGCTCGATCTCTGGGACCGCGCCTGATGTCGTGTCATGGAGTCAAGTCGAACGGGCCTCCGACGTCTTTCAACCCTACCGGACCCGATCCGACGATCCGGCTCTCATCATTTATACCTCCGGCACCACGGGAGCCCCAAAGGGTGCCGTTCACGCGCACCGGGTGTTATTAGGCCACATGCCGGGGGTTGCGATGTCACATCAACGCTTTCCCCAGCCAGGGGATCTGATGTGGACGCCGGCTGACTGGGCATGGATTGGAGGACTCTTGGATGTGTTAATGCCGAGCTTATATGACGGTGTAGGCGTGATCGGCTACCGCCCGAGAAAATTTGACCCGGAGCGAACTATTGAGCTGATAAAGCGTTTTCAGATTCGCAATGTCTTTTTTCCGCCAACGGCGCTGCGCTTATTGCGTCACACTATCCCCCACGCCAGTGCGTATCAAGATCTGAAGCTGCGCACCATAGCCAGTGGCGGGGAAGCCCTGAGTCCGGATCTTTGGGACTGGATACGGACGGTTTTTAGCGTGACGCCCAGTGAATTTTACGGCCAAACTGAGGCCAATTTGCTGTTGTCCAATGCTCCAGATGTCTTCCTCCCTCAAATCGGATCGATGGGCAGAGCTGTTTATGGACACCATATCCACTTAATTGACGGGCAGGGAAACGTCTCCGACGCCTTTGAAAGCGGTGAAATTGCGCTAAAACTGCCCGATCCGGTGGCATTTCTCGGGTACTGGAACCGACCCGACAAGACCTTTGTGAAAACGGCCGGGGGACTCGTTCACACGGGAGATCTGGCCAGACGCGATGAGAGTGGAAATTTCTTCTTTGTCGGGCGGGCGGATGATGTGATCAATTCATCGGGATATCGGATGGGGCCCACGGAAATTGAGGCAGCAATTTTAAGTCATCCCCAGGTATCGATGGCTGCCGTCATCGGCAAGCCGGACCGCCTTAGAGGAGAAATCGTCAAGGCATTTGTGGTGCCGGCTTCCCCGACAATTGATCGCAACACGGTGACGAGGGAGATTCAAGAACTGGTTCGGCAAAAACTTGGAGCACACGAATATCCGCGGGAAGTCGCGTTTGTGGACTCTTTGCCGATGACGACCACAGGAAAAATTCAGCGCCGGATCTTGCGTGAACAAGAACACGAGCGGTAACAGCGTGTCTTGCCATTCACCAAGGCGTCCGTTTTGATTGATCTGACACCCACAACCATCTTGCTATGGCTGCGGCAGCAATTATGAGCAGCAGGACGGCTATGCCACTCGCAAGCGAGGTACGAGCGGGCCGCGTTAAGATGAACAGAATGGGGAATCCGTATAAGATGACATAACGGAAGAGGTTTGAACGGGAGGGGGCCGAGCCCAAAGACCACTTCCAAACAACAGGGGATTGGTGCGGATTCCACCACCCCTCTACACGAACTCCCGGGTTCGGGGGATGTAAGGGGCGTTCACTAATCCGGGCGCGCCACAATGCAAAAGACGAAGTCACCATCTCAGAAGAGCCAGCTTCTGTCTGGATGCGGAGTTTCCACCACTGGCCGTTGTTGACGAGTGCGTTTTGACGGGGCTTGGCAATGGCTTGGCACGATTGAATCGTGCCCGCTATAATCTGCCATTCAAAGTGCCGGAAACTCGCATATTGAATGGTCCATACTAACCAGAGAAATCCTGTAACGCTCACGCCTATTTCCCACGATTGCAGCGGCCAGAGTGGTTTTTCCGCAAGAATCCATGCCAGTATCAGCAAACTGGATTGCGTCCACCGAAGCCATGAGAAAGGACCTCGAGGCGCCCATAATAACGTACGGAAGAGTTCGCGAGCCGTCCATGGTTGCGGATGATAGGGGGAGGGATCCAGGGAAGCGGCAATGAGTGTGGCGGATTGCCACAATTGCCGTGTGACGTAAATCATAAGCGCGGCGAGTGCCAATGCCGTGACCATGATAAAGACAACGGAAAGTAGCGTCATACGTTTACAACCTTTCTC
>JAKADI010000087.1 GCA_021820675.1 Bacillota bacterium
ACGCAGTATAGTCACACACTGGGCCGTCCCGTCGCGTTTCATGCCATGCGCGGACTTGCCGCCCATAGCAATGGTTTTCAAAGCATTCGGGCTCTATTCGACTTGATGATGCTCTTGGGAACAATTGATACACCGGGCGGATTTCGGTACAAGAGTCCTTATCCCAAACCTGTTCCTCCGCCAGTCAAACCGGCGTCGAACCGGTCCGACTACGGGCCCAATCAAGCCGCGCCGCGTCCGCTTTTAGGCTATCCCACCTCGCCTGATGATCTGCTAGTTGAAGGGGATACCCCGATTCGAATTGACGAAGCGTATTCGTGGCAGTACCCCTTGGCCGCTCATGGTGTGATTCAAAACGTCATCCGCAATGCGCATGACAAGCGGCCGTACGGCATTGACACGCTGATGATATATATGGCTAATATTGCCTGGAATTCGAGCTGGAACACGCTGGAAACGCGAAAAATGCTGAAGGCTCGGGATGAAAAAGGCGATTATCTGATTCCCCACGTTGTGGTGTTTGATGCCTATGATTCGGAGACGGTGGCTTTTGCTGATATAGTGTTTCCAGACACAACGTATCTGGAACGGTGGGATGCGGCCTCAATCCAAGACCGTCCCATTTCAGAGCCCGAGGGGCCTGCGGATTCAATTAGGCAGCCCGTGGTCGCGCCACCTCCTGAGGTTCGTCCTGTGGCTGATACATTGATTGAGCTCGCTAATCGCCTGGAACTTCCGGGATTCGTCGAAGACGGCAAACCACGGTACCGGTCGTACAAGGATTTTATTCAGTTGTGGGAGACACAACCGGGATCGGGAGTAGGCATTCTGGCGGGATTTCGGGGAACAGATGGGCGCTCGTCATTGGTGGGGGAACCGAATCCTCATCAGTTGGAGGCATATAGTCGACATAAGGCGTTTTGGTTTCAGCCCCTTCCTCCCGGACGTCAATACTACCGGATGGCTAATCAAGATTATTTGAATTGGGCTCACAAGGTGAAGTTTAATGCCAGTAGCGACCCGGTGATTCTCAACCTTTATTCTGATGTCCTCCAGACCTTTCGATTGGCCGGACAGGGACTGTGGCCCGGGAAGACTCCCCATGATCCGTCCTTGCGCGAAAGATTGCAAACGTATTGCGACCCGCTGCCGTTCTGGTATCCGCCCTTAGAAAGGGCGGCGAGCGCGGTAGAAAAATACCCCTTGGTGCTCATTACGCAGCGCCCTATGACCCACTATCACTCATGGGGATCGCAAAACGCATGGCTCCGTCAATTATTGAACGAAAATCCACTTTTCATCAATCCCTACACAGCTGCCCAGTTGGCATTACATGACCGGCAATGGGTATGGATGGAGTCACGCCAGGGACGGATGACGGCAACCTTGCGGCTGTCGGACGCCGTAGAACCGGGGACCGTGTGGACCTGGAACGCGATTGCCAAAGCCCCCGGGTCTTGGGGTCTTGATCCGAATTCGCCGGAAAGTCAACGGGCGATCTTGGTCAACCATATTGTGCCCGATACCTTGCCTAGCGAAAAAGGAATGGTGTTTAACAATGATCCCATCACGGGCCAAGCCGGATGGTATGATACCCGGGTGCGCATTTACCCGTCGGAAGTTCACGAAGTCTGGCCCAAAGTCGAGGCGAGACCGCCTAGGAAGGCGGAGATGACACAACTGCCTCATCTCCGCTACTCAACCCGGAAAGGAGCGCGGTAAAGCGTGCAGTTAACGATAATTACTGACCTTAATAAGTGTGTGGGCTGTAAAAGTTGCCAAGTCTCCTGCAAGGAACACAATACCTCCGGCGAGTTTGGCCCCGTACCCGACCATGAACCGTATCGGGAAGTTGATGGAATGTGGTGGAACCGCGTACTATCTGTTGAAGCCGGTGAATATCCGGAGGCGTCGGTCATGTATCTGCCCAAAGCGTGCATGCATTGTTATGACGCGCCCTGCGTCCCGGTGTGCCCGACGGGGGCGTCTTATAAACGCGCGGACAATGGCGTCGTGTTGATCGATTATGATGCCTGTATTGGTTGCCAGTTATGTATGTGGGCTTGTCCTTACGGAGTCCGGGAATTTGATGAACACGAAGGTGTGGTCAAAAAATGTACCCTTTGTATTGACCGAATTGAGGACGAAACGTTACCCGAGCATGAAAGGCAGCCCGCTTGTGTACAAAGTTGCCCAACTCACGCCAGGACGTTTGGGGATTTGGACGACCCGGCCTCAGAAGTGTCAAAATTAGTGGCCCAAAGGCAAGGCTTCACGTTGCTGCCTGAATTAGGCGCGAGACCTTCGGTGCATTATTTGCCAAAACGGCCTATGCCCCATTCAATCAGTAATAATGAAATTGAGCGAGTCTTGGAGGCGAGCGAATCATGAAGCCTACATGGCCGCTATTGGCTCTCACGTTGCTGCAAGGACTTTCCGTAGGACTGGCAGGGATTGCGGCGGTATTGCTTGTGATGGGGCACCAGCAGGGTCCTATGGTCTTTGCCGACCAAAGCGTGGCTCTTGTGACAGGCGGCATTGGCGGCCTGTCCTCCATCTTTCACATGCATCGCCTGGCAGGGGCAAAGTACGTGTTGCGACAGTTAAAGACCTCATGGTTAAGCCGTGAGGCCTTGAGTACAGGCGTTTATATGTTGATGGTTGCCCTAACTGTTTTGGCCCATTTGCTTGCCCCGCCAGCCACCGGATTATGGCAAGTGTTAAGTGTATTGGCGGCTATCTTGGGTATTGCTGCCGTTTATATTACGTCTATGCTTTATGCGACGATTCGGGCAATGCGCAGCTGGCATTCGCCCTTAACGGTGCTGGTGTTTTTCGGCGCGTCGGCTCTAAGCGGAGAATTGTGGGCGTGGGCTATTGCCGGGATAATGCATCGAAGCCCGCGTGGTCTGGAAGGGGCGTTATGGGTGCTTTTGACAATTATGGCAGTGCTCAAAGCGTTGCAAGTTCGCAATTTCCGTGAGGCCGAGCATACGGTTATGTCGAGTACGGGAACCGGTTTAGCGCAAAAGCCATACCGCGTCATGGATACGGGAACGACGAAGCCTCCTTATCGTCATCAAACGCAAATTTGGCCAATGCTGACATCAACACAAAAATTCGGGGGTTACGGGGCAATGGCTGCAGGAATCTGGATCATCCCCGTAATCACGTTATTGACCGGATCCGGATTGATGGCAGACCTTTTTACGGCGGTTGCAGGTAGTTTGGGATTGATCGTTGAGCGATGGATGTTCTTTGGTGATGCGACCCATAGTTCTCGGGTATGGTTTGCCGACGAGCCGAAAAGGTCTTCCCAAGTTGTTCGGTAAGGGCTACGATAAGTACAATGTCGGAGGTGTAAACGCGTGGCTAAGGCAACAAGTATTCGGAGCATATGGCATTCCTTGCCTCTGACACGATTTACCGCACGCGAGAATTATATTTGGTTGGTCGTGTCAACAGTGTGCATTGGGGCATTTATGGCAGCGTTAGACGCAAGTATTGTGAATGTCGCGTTGCCGGATATGAGCACGTACTTTAATGCGAGTGCATCCTTGGTAAGCTGGGTGCTCATTGCCTATTTATTAACCTTGGCAACTCTTCTCACTTTATTTGGACGCCTAGCCGATATGCTAGGGCGACGGCCTTTATACACATTGGGGTTCTTAGTGTTTATTGTTGGATCGGCCGCTTGCGGCGCGGCCGTCGACTTGCCCATGTTGATTGTGTCGCGGGTATTTCAGGCCGCTGGTGCTGCTATGCTACAAGCTAACTCGGTGGCAATTATCACGGCAACCGTCCCGCCCTCGGTCAGAGGGCGGGCGATTGGTTTTCAGGGCTCCGCCCAGGCGATTGGCCTATCCTTGGGTCCTGCTATTGGTGGAGGGCTTATTGCGCTATTTGGATGGCGGGCCATATTTTATGTAAACGTGCCGGTGGGGCTTTTGGGCACGCTCATGGCAGCACTGATTTTGCCGAAGGACAAGTTAACCGGCAAAAAGGCCACCTTTGATTGGTGGGGCACGTTGCTTATGACGCCGTTTCTGGTTTTGATTATGATGGCCCTTACGGAAGGTCTGTCGTGGGGATGGGGATCTGTCCGGATTTTGGGAATGTTTGCCGGAGCTTTAGTGTGTTTGATCTTATTTATTTGGCGGGAGTTGAGATTTCGGGCACCATTGGTCGATATGCGTTTGTTTAAGATTCCGGTATTTAGTATTGGTAACTTTACCGGGCTCTTGTCATATCTTGCCATGTTTGGGGTTCTGTTCTTGTTACCGTTTTACTTCGAGCGGGTGTTGAATTTTGATTCGGCGGTGTCAGGACTGATTTTGACGGCAGTGCCGTTAGGGATGACGGTGGCTGCGCCGAAAGCCGGTTCTCTGGCGGACCGGTATGGTCCCCGGATTTTGACCACCGGCGGCATGGCGTTGACCGCTCTTGCGACTGTTGGACTGGCATGGACTATTGCCATCCATACCAGCCTGGTATTTATGGTGATTGAACTCATCCTTGTGGGAGCTGGTCTAGGAGTCTTTACACCACCCAACAACTCCTCGGTGATGGGCAGTTTACCCAGCTCCCGTTTAGGGGTTGGAGGCGGTATTTTGAATATGGCCCGTTCCTTGGGTATGGCGATGGGGACGGCCCTGTCGGGCACGATTATGGCGGCGATTTTGGTGTTGCATGGGGGCGTTGAGCGGGTGGGGGGGCCAAAAGCTCCGTGGATTCCTGCAACCCGCGATGCGTTGTTTGTGCTCGTGGCTTTGTCACTGGTGGCCTCTCTTTTATCGGTTTTTCGGGTGGCTTCTGGTGAGAAACCCGCGCATATGGACAAAGTTCCAATGGAATGGTAGGGATAGGCCGGGTTTTGGGTGTTTGGAATAAGCTGGACGTGTAATGAACGGTGGTGGTATCCAGTGCCAAGAAGCAGGACACCACCACCCTTGGTTTGCCAAAATAGGGATTTCACAACTTCCCCTTTATCCTAAGCCGGCACTCCGCCATTACAGATATCAGCTTGCAATAGGTAGTATTAGGAATTACGCATGCGCCGAATACGGATTAAGTCTTGAGTATATCTTCTCCTCATGGGCTAGTGGCGTAAGGGTGCTGAGCATACGATGGTCCACGTGAATGACCGTGCATTTTCCTATTCGCTGCAAGGAGTCCTTGGGGCCTCAGGTGAGATGTTCATCCAATCTTGCGCTAACATCCCGTAGATCACATGGTCTACGTAGTGGTCATACAACCACTCTGCTTGGTGTCTGTAACCTTCGTTCTGAAATCCGAGGCGTTCAGGAATAGCCCGACTTTTACGGTTGGCGGATGCGACTTGAATTTCAATCCGGTTTAAATCATAATCCTGAAAGAGGATATCAATGAGTGTGCGGCAGGACTGGGTCATGATTCCACGCCCTTGGAATGATTGCCCGAGCCAATATCCCAAACTCGTTGATCGGTTCGTCCAACTAATATCGTGCAGACCTAAGACGCCTACCAATTCATTGTGGTTCCATATGCCGAATTGCGCTCCATTGTTGGCAGCATATTGATTGAGTCCTGTTCGAATAAAATTCTCGGCATCTTGTGCCGTACCGGTTTCGTCAAGCCAGGGGAGCCATTCTCTTAGATAAGCGTACGATTGCCCGATGAGGGTGATTAGGGGCAGAGCATCGCGCAGCTCCAAAATTCGCAGATAAATATCGTGGTTGACCCGCTGCTTAAACAATAAAAGTCGCCTCCTTTAGGATCCTGTAACCCATCTCTTTCACAAATCATTGGCCTCTCAATGCTCAACACCCTTGTCTACTCAGGTCTTGCGTCTTCCCCGGTATCAAAGCGTGTACATTAATAGTAAGCGAACAGACGCTGTTCCGGTAACAGAAGTTTTTGAGTTCGCAACCATGCGGCCTAATCCTTTCCTGGTCATCTCATTGCTAACAGGATTCCCGGTTTTAACCGAATGGCAAACGATCTCCAGCCCTTCCACCACCCGCTAAAGTCAAAGCTGCCTCCTTGTTGGCGAAGCGATGCCTGTGGTGGTAACCGGTATGATTATTTGGGTATGCGGGATATGTGATTGATCAGCGCGGTTTTATGATTGGTGTTATCAAGAGGACCATGCGGATTTTGTGATGGATCGCGACCTTCCTATGGTGAACAGCCAGACCGGTTGACAGTTTGGGAGTAGGAACATCCTTACTGCGCCAACGGGCCGGTTAGTAACTTGGCCGAAGATTCCGGCAACTATGCTCTCGTGACCTGGATCGTGTACGATCGTTAGACCAAAGGGATACCCCATGGGACGGTCGATCAACCTTCAACATGATACCAACCCGATACGTGGGACAACAGTTGCCGGTGATGGGCGATAATGCAGACGATCGGAATGTCCAATCGAAGGACTCTCTGGCAATCCGAGTGTGGGCGGGGGTTGCGAACACCCAGGCAGCCTGTCATTATCGATGAGGCATTTCTCACTGGGATCGAGGAACGCCGGCGCTGGGAGGGGGTGTTGGGCAACCTCGCGGTTCTCTGGGTGGGCGTCCATTGTGACGTGGCGGTGGCTGCTCAGCGTGAGCAGCAGCGACCGGACCGTGTAAGCGGAATGGCTGAACACCAAGCTGCGGCAGTACATGTGGGCATGCTACGATGTCGAGGTGGACACCACCCACCGGTCCGCCTAAGACTGCGCGCGCTCCATCGTGCGGCGCATCGAGACAGACATCATAAGCCGTGCGGAAAACGGGGAAATGCCGGGGGCTTACACAAGGTTTCGGTAATCCATAAAATTTTTGATAATTGTCAA
>JAKADI010000088.1 GCA_021820675.1 Bacillota bacterium
TCGTTATTCCTGCCATTTTTCCACTTCCTAACTGGATCAAGCAAAAGACTCAAGATGGCTATCGGGAGGACACGTAGATGTAATCCCCATCATCAAGCGGGTGGCAATGATGGTTTTCAACTCGACGGACTGACGATTTATAAGGCGTATTAACACGTTGGCGGCATTTTTTCCCAGCAGCACTTCATTTTGGCACACGCTGGTAATTTGCAGGCATCGTTGAGAGATCGACGGGAAACTTTCGGTGCACTCTGTCAAATCCCACGTGTCAAACCCTACAACAGACATGTCCTGGGGTACTCGGTATCCGAGATTTTCTAAACCTTGCATGATAATGAACGTGTCGACTGTACTCAGCCCAATAAATGCGGTGATATTCCCCCTATTCCTCACTCGTTCCTCAAACATTGCAATCTCATCCGCAACCGGCAGCCAATCGCTCGTTTGACGATCATTCGTCCAAATTAAGGTAGGGTCAGGGATGATTTGCGAATCGACCAGTCCATCGTGAATTCCACGAAATCTCTCCACAAGGCTTTGCGTATGCCAAGAGTGCGGAGAATTTAAAGAGACCCCAACGATTCGGCGATGACCCAAGGCGGTAAGATATTTGGCGGCATCGTATGCGCCGTTCCAGTGATTGGCCGCCACATAAGGAGCGGTGACCCCTTCAAGCCATCGGTCGACCAGGACTAAAGGAAATTTTCCGATGGTTAACCGCAAAAGTTCTTCGTTATATGCCTCCCCTTCCGCGGGAAACACAATCATACCGTCCACCGGGATTTGGGTTAGTCGCTTGAGTTGGCTGGTTTCTCCATGATGGGTGTTGCGAGACAACCCCACGACAACCTGAATATCATGGCTTTGAACCGTATCGAGAATGCCATTGAGAATGCGCTGGGTGAAGCGATCTAACGATGGGAAGATTACGCCGATGGTTTTGTCGGTAGCTATGTTACCCGCTAAAGTCTGCGAACTCTGTAGACTATTGATGGTCACGAGGGTTCCCCGTCTGGGGATACGCGTAACGATTCCTTGTTCCTTCAACATCTCGAGAGCCTTTTTGACTGAATACGCGCCGACCTGGAACCGTGAAGTTAAAGAGGCAACAGATGGCAATCTTTCGTACTGCCCATCACGAATTTCTTGCTTCAATATTTCGACAATTTTTTGGTAAGACGGACTCTGTTTCGTCACGTTTTTCTCCTCATGCTTAACAGCCTATTTGTATCTTAAATATTATGACTATTGCCGTCAATAGATTAAATAGAATTAAATCGGACTTATTTTATTAGGGCGATACAATCGACTCATTATACTATTTATGACGGCGTATGGGCTATGCGGAATATAGCCGAAGGGCGGAGGTGATTTGGGCACGCGGTGTGAAAATGAGTCGAATCTATTTTCATTTCTCCTCGCTGTCGATGTCGAAATCTGGCTCCCGGATTTTTCCGCCGAAAATACATGGAATTAAAAATTTGTCACTCTCGGTTTTGTCGCATCTGGCGCTAGCCAGTTATTGTAAAATTGACCTGTCAGCAATCGTTTCAATTTTCCATAGTGATGTTCTCACGTATATGCTTGGCCGGATTTTAAGGAATGAGCAGGTTGGACGAAACTTCACACGAAGAGGAGAGACAAATGGCGCTTACCCAACTCAAGGAGTATCCAGAAGACCGAATTGCCGTAATCACACTAAATAATCCATCGCGGCGCAATGCCCTATCACGTGAATTGCTGCAGAATCTTGAAGAAAATTTGCAATCCCTTCACGACTCCCCGGCTATCAACGTGGTCATTATCCGGGCCGAGGGACCGGTGTTCAGTGCTGGCCACGACCTCCGTGAAATTCTTGGCCAGGATTCTGAATCAGTGCGCCAATTATTCCAAGAGTGCGCAAGAACCATGTCCTTAATCCGGCAGGTGCCTCAAATTGTCATAGCCGAAGTGTCGGGCATTGCCACGGCGGCGGGATGCCAATTGGTTGCCGCATGTGATCTAGCGGTTGCGGCCCAAAGTGCGCAATTTGCCACTCCTGGCGTAAAAATTGGTTACTTCTGCGCAAGCCCTTCCGTGCAATTGGCACGGAATATACCACGGAAACAGGCTGCAGAGATGTTGTTTACGGGAAATTTCATCAGCGCCGCAGATGCCCTGTCCTACGGGCTGGTGAACCGGGTAGTGCCTGATGAGGCATTGCGAGAGGAATCTTGGCGATTTGCCCAAGAGATAGCGCGTTGGAGTCTGCCGGTTCTTAGGGGCGGAAAGGAGTTTTTGCATCACCAGCTGGAGATGAGTGAGGAGGGAGCCGCACAATTCGCCGTAGAGTTTATGACCCGTCAAAGTTCTACGGTGGATGCAATCCAGGGCATCACGGCCTTCTTGGAAAAGCGTTCCCCACGCTGGAGCGACCGATAGAGCAAATATCGCAACCATCCTGGGAAATGCGACGGGATATCGCGCAGTTTTGGCTCAGTCGCCGATTCATCCGACTTTCAGAGGCCTAGGTCACCATATTACAAAAATATGGCTGTGATTCTCTGCGGCATAGCACGTGGTCCGCTCCATTTGAACTATCTGTGAGTCGTCCCCTTTTCTATGAACCGGGGACACTCTTTCCTTGTGTCCATCATACATTGATATGGGAAATGGTGGCATTCATGGGAGGTGGTTCCAATCACTCCAACTTGTATGCAGATAGGCGGCATCATTGGGTCATCCCTGGCGCCATGGCTTGGGGTGGAACGTTTCGAGTTTCATGATGATGGCATTCCTCCGTCAGCGGTGACGTGGTTTCATTGGTTTAATCTGCCATGGACAACAGGCATCGCAACGGGTGCGATATTAGCATTTGGACCACATTTCCCCCATCTTACCCAAGGCTATATCATTGCGGGACTCGTGGGATCGGCCACCATTTCTGCAGGAGCTTTGGCTCTCAATGAGCTGTCGTCGCCCTTTTCCTCTCTCAGAGCGACCCAAGTGGGACAGTCAATGTCGATAATTGTAGCGGTGGCAACGCGTCGGGCTTTAGGATGGACATTGATGGCCATGATCGCACTTCCCTGGCTGTCGCCCCATGATCTGCGTTTGAATTGGCTGACGCTGGCCCTTCCGGCGTCCTACGCTGGCCGCTCCTTGTGGGAGCCTTGGTGGTTGATCGTGTCGTGGAGACTTTCCCAGTCTTTAGCCCAGCGCCACACCTAGATGCAATACGCCCCACGTTCAAAATCGCTCAATCGATATCATGTGAGGACGTTGCCTCAGACGTCCTCACGCCGCTGGGACATTTTTGACCCTTTTAACCTTTTAAAGAGATGATTGATGAGCCTCACCTGTTTTAAGTGAAGACCGACTGTTATGGCTAAGCCGACACCGAGCAGTGCGAACAGCGTTGCCAAGACAAATGCCGCCTGCAATCCCCAGATACCTACCGCCCCAGCAGCCAACATGGGCCCGAAAATCATCCCGACGGCGTAGAGGGACTGATAAGTGGCCATGGCAGTGGTGCGCTGGCTGACTGCCACATCTCGAATACTCCAAGCCATTAACAAGGGAGAAATCATGCCCCGCGCTCCACCCAAAATGGCTTGCAGTGTAAATAACATGACTAAGGCGTGGGCCGTCATCGGGGTTAGTATTACGCACACCGAGGTCACGGCAAAGCCGACCACCATCAACAGTGTCGGAGAAAATCGTTGGGATAACAAGGAACCCGTAACCACTGACATAAGAATCGTGGGAATAAGTCCTAAGGCTAGTAAGAGGCCTAATAGGGGACGAGAGACGCCAACGTGAACGGCCAATAGTGGTACGTAGCCATAGGTTGTGATGAAACTTACCGCCTGCAATAGTGCGCCGAGCACTGATGATTGCAAAATGGAGGGATAACGTACCAGGTGGAACCAGGATCGCACCGTGTTCGGGGAGCGCGGCGGATCTGAAGCCGGAACCTCTAAGGTCATCATGAGTAGCATGCCAAGAAATGCTAAAACAACCGAGGCCTGAAAGGGGGCGCGTATTCCCAGCCAAGATACCAGCACACTGCCCAATAGGGCTGCCGCGACCTGGCCCAAACTGTTGGCAAAGCTTACCCATCCCATCGCTCCCGTGTGACTACTACCGGGATGGAGCGATGCATAAGCAATGGTGAACATAGCCCACATGGAGGCAGCAATTCCGGAAACTAACCGAAAAGCCGCCACCAGTGCAGGATTTAACGCAAAGGCCATCCCCAATGAACTCCCGATAACTAACACGAATCCCGCGATCATAAACGGTCTCAATCGTCCCAATCGGTCTGCCCACATTCCTAAAAGGATGCGAAGCGTCAATTGCGGGATGCCGTAGGCCGCCACAACGAGACCTGCTTCCGCAGCGGTGCCGCCAAGTTTCACCGCGTAAGGAGTTAAAATCGGTACATAGACATAGAGTCCCATCCAAAAAAGCCCAATTGCGGCCAACAGGCGGAGGCGTGTTGCCGTAATGGATCGTGATACCAAGATGCGTTGCGTAATCCATCACTCTTTCGTGGGAGATTGATATGCCACGCATAGCGGGTTCGATTTCCCCAGACAAAGCGCAAATTGTGTTCCTGCGCGCTCCGATTTCGCGGTCCGCTTATGGTCTTTTCTTGCCCCCCGCAGGCAAGACGTTGATTCAGACCAGCCCCACATTGATACCATTTTGGGCCGGGGCTAATACACTCGCGCGTCCAATACCCGAGGTAGCGCTTGTAACCACTGCCCATTGGGTTACACGTGCCGTCACCATAGTTTCACCTCCACAATTATCTACCATCGTGACTTCTCCGGGTCAGCCGTTCTAAAACGGAACTTGACCGCATTGCCCAATTGTCCATTATGAATGCGGTGCGTGCAATCGGCGTACTAGCTCAGTGCGCCAGGACCCAGCGTGGTGAGACTCGAATTGAAAGGTTTCCTCAATCCACTGCACAGTCCACTGGGTCGGGTGGGTTTGAATGAGATACTGGAGAATCTGGTCGGTGACCCCGACCAACGCTTGGGGAATTGATCTTTTTTGGGTCCACCACCAGTCCATGCTAGGGGCGATTCGGATCCACCACTTGTCGACTAATCGCACGGCAATGTCCTCAAGACGGTGATGGAGCCATTGTTGGCCAAAGCGGTGCCGCAAGGAATTTAAGAAATCTTCGACCGACGTCTGCGGCAACGAAATCACAGGCTTGACGGCAACCCAGTACGCTTCGGCGTCGTGTTGAATGGCCGGGTCGGCAAAAGCTTCTTGAACCGTCCCATATCCATGCAATAACCCCTTGCAGGCGATCAGCAAATGGACGCCATTTAACCCTAACACTTTCAATTGATGGTATCCATCCAATCGGTCTACAAATTGAACGGTCGATACGTGTTCCAATGGCATATCAGGCCACCCTCCCGTTGCTTCGATCCACCATCGTCCGTAATGCTCGCCAACGGTTAAATAGCGATCTTGGTAGCCCAATTTTTGCCACCATTGGTCAACGGGTTCAGGGGGGCCGGTAACTACCCGGTCCACCAAGGTATTAACAAATATCCCCCTTTGGGTTACCCACGCCATAAATTCCTCAGGGAGACGCCACCGTTGTGCTTGCTCTCGCACTGCGGATTGGAGGCGTTTTCCGTTTTGAGGCAGTAACTCTGTGGGCAAGACGGTCAAAGGCGTCAGCGGGTTGGCCTTCCAACGCCTCCATAGAGCCATCGTTACCATTCCAACCACCGTTTGGGGGGTGACGGCAGATGGCATCATGGCTTCGGGAGAAGGGACGATACCCGACTCGGTGGCATTGGTGACCATCCATTCGACAGACTCCGCCAATGTTAAAATATCTTCCCACTCCTGATCGCGGTCATACGGCAACACGCCTGCCACCACTTCAGGGGTCACCTGCTCATCGTCATGAATAAGAGCCGTATAGAGCCCGTCTTGGGCTTTAAGCCCCTGGATGTTTTGGGCGCCATGCGGCCGGCAGTTTACCATGGCGATCAAACCTTGCCATCCGTGAACCCGGCGCATCTCTTCGAAGGCGGTATCGATCAGGGTGCGAAGCAGTCGTCCCTCCCCAAACTGCAGTATACGTATCTTTTGCCCCTCTCGGGGGACGGGCGGTACAATCCCCGTCTTGACTGAACGCGAATGGCCATTTTGGAACCACCAGTCTCTGGTTAATCGCGGCGTGGACGACATCGTGTTGACTCCTTCTCCGTTTTGGTTATACCTAATATTAGACCCGATTGTGTTGAGGTTGGTTTACGGTAAAGCGCCCAAGGTTATCCGGATTGACATTGAAATCCCTGAGCCTTTTACCATCGATACGCCCGGGTTACAAGTTGAGCGAACGGGCATGGGCGCGCCGCGTTATCCATGGCCTCCGCCGTGCTCCGGTAGACCCGGCCCAAACATAAAGGCCAACGCCAATAAGGCGAATCATCGAGGATATGCCGGCCGACAAGGAAAGAGGCCCTAAGGCCATCAACCCAACCGCGCAGATTGCCCCCAATCCGGCTGCGAGGTTCGTCAATGCCGCATACATTCCCAAAAGACGAATCCGTTGGGCCTCGGGAGTCAGATCCAATGCTCTGATGAAGACGAGAAAATTAAACCCGGCTGTTGAGATGCCGCCCACGGTGTTTAAGCCGATAATCCCCCATTTTGATGGCGCCAGCATGTATCCTGCAGGAGATACCACCATTAAGAGAGTGGCGAGTGGCAACATCCACGTAATCGAAAAATGCTGGCGAATACGTTGCCATAAAG
>JAKADI010000089.1 GCA_021820675.1 Bacillota bacterium
GACGACCCACAAGGAGCTGGGCAGCCACACGTAGGATTGTCCAGGACAACGGATGTTCTAAAGCTGCCACGTACCGGGCCGTACCAGGCCACGGAGGTGTTTGGGCCTGCCATATCCGGTAGCTATAGTATTTGGCCACAGCGTCTTCGATAGGCCGAAATGACTCCGGAACCCAATCAACCGTCTGAATTGACAGATCGGGAGGAAGACGCCGATTCAAGACGAGCGCCACCCGATCATGAGGCAGGGGAACAGACCCTGTCCAAATGACGACTTGGTCCCTGGCATGGACTCCCGCATCGGTCCGACTTGCTCCCCATACTTGACCCGGCCCCATTAACGGCCGCAAATAGCGCTCTAATTCACCTTGCACCGTACGGCGATGAGGTTGTTTCTGAAATCCCGCAAAATCAGTCCCGTCATAAGCAACGCGCAGTCGCAAAGGCATCTCAGATCAACGCTTTCCAGGATATTAAGAAGATTGTCCATAGTGTCACAGTAATGACCGTGTCGCGCTTTGTCCATGGGGCCACCACTGGCATTTGTCCGGGACGCCAGCCTCTGGCCCAAATGGCCTCGGCAATCCGATCACTATGCATAATACTAATCATAATCAACGGCGTTAAAAACCTTATCTTATCTTTCCAACGGCCTGATCCCCCCACAAGCTGAAGGCGCATACGCACATCGGCATTCACCCTTTTCGCAGTGATCCACAACTGCGGAAGATAGCGCATAACCAATAACGCCATCAAAGCGACTTGGCCAATAATTGTTCGTCGACCGAACCATTGCTTAAACCGTCTCTCGAGGTGATGCATCATCATCGACGGCGAGGTCATGTGAATGATGAGAATGCTAAGCCATAATGCCGCAAGAAACCTTAGTCCATCTTGCGGTGCACTTAACGCGGTCCCGTGTTGATGGTTGACATACGCCAATGCTGTCCATAACACTGGACCCACGACCAAACCTATACCTTCACCACGGGTAATGTGTACACGCAGAACATAATGCGTCAGCAATAGAAGAAAAAGTTCCATCGCTAGCACCCAGAGTGTATGACTCACAAAAATAAACAGTATTCCCAGAATAAGAGCTTGAAGTAGTACCAGGGGATTTATTGATTTTGCACTGACTTCCACAAAGTCACCACCTGACCGAGCGCCACCTCGGCATCAATCCAACCTCGCCACGACACAGGAGCGTTTCGATTTAGAAGCTCTCGCCACAGTTGCTCTAACGGATTGACGGTGGGTAGCTGGTGGCTATACCACAACTGCCCTAAGTCCTTTGGAGACGCATCTAAGGTCTTTTCGCACCAAAATCCCGTTCCCACAAAAGATAGCAGCCAAGGCCAGTCGTGACTTGTTATCAAGGTCAGACGGGTACCGGCGCGGGTGGTTAACCAGGTCGCTAATCGTTTTTTCCACTCGCCGTCGAGGCCTTCGCTGGGTTCATCTAAAAGCAACACGTCGGGATTTAGCAAGTCATATACCGCCAATATCAACCGCCTTTTCTGACCGGTACTTAAAGTCCACGGGGATTGCTGCCAATGAACTTCTAAATCCCATCTTTGGATGACATCTGCAAGCTGATTTTGGAAGCGATGATCGACTTGCTGCTTCCGACTAAATGGCCATAACATCTCGTCTCTCACTGTCGCTTCCGTAAGCTGGTGTTCCGGGTGTTGCATAACACACCCAATGCGACAATTTTCTATCGAAACCTTTCCTAAACGTGGCTTTAACGTTCTCATCAACACCGAGAAAAATTGGCTTTTTCCTGATCCATTAGGACCTACAATCCCATATAACCCCTGCCTGGGCGCCGACCACCGGGGTATGCGCAATTGCGAATGCGGCAGGACCATGTTTTCAATTAGAATGGCCATATCAGCTTACCGATTTGACTCACTTCACACGACTCAAAGGGCCTATCGGTGATGGCCTGAAGACCGTCACAAAACGTCATCCAATCATCGGCTAGGCGTTGCGCTGCCCCGTTCTGGTCCATCTCCTCGACCTTTCCGTCCTGAACCCAAAGGTGTCGATCTGCCAGTCTTCCCCATATCCGATTGTGGCTAATGACAAACAGGGTTTTTCCCTGCTCATTTAGTGCTTGCAACATTTTTTCCACCCGCAATTGCCCACTGGCATCCAGCATGGTCTCCGGTTCATCCACCACCAACACTTGCGCATGTTGGGCCATGATCGCAGCGATAGCCGCGAGATGGAGTTCCCCACCGGACAGGGTTTCTGCAGCACGAGCCCCCAACGGTTCGAGACCGGTATCTTTCAATGCTTGACGTGTACGCGCGACAGATTGCCGATAGGAACTTGCATGCCACAAGGAGCTCAAATTGACATCCCCTAAGATGTTGGCCCCGACCACCTGATGTTCTGGCTCTTGTTGGATCCATCCCACGTAATCCGGTGGCCACTCCGAGCGAACTATGCCATCACCCATCCGCAACTCTCCGGAAACGGGGATTAAAATTCCTGACAAAAGCCGCGCAAGCGTAGTTTTACCCCCTCCATTAGGGCCGGTAACAAAAACGCACTCGCCCCCGTGAACCACCAAGTTCACCGGACCGAGTGCCATTTTTCCTGTATCATATCGAACCACAACATGGTCAAATATGATATCCATAGACCCTAAACCAATTCCAAAATCGCCATGGGTGCAGCATCGCCCCGGCGAAATCCGGTACGCATAACACGAGTATACCCTCCGGTACGCTCTTGATATCGTGGTCCCAACGTCGCAAAGAGTTTCGTGACCACATCTTCGTCCCAAATATAAGCGAGAGCCTGCCGGCGAGCCGCCAGATCTCCCCGTTTAGCTAAGGTAATCATGCGCTCCACTACCCGATTGACTTCTTTGGCACGCGTAACGGTAGTTTCAATTCGTTCCTCACGCAAGGTGGAAGTCACCAAATTCCGGAGCATAGCTCGCCGATGCCCACCAATACGACCTAGTTTACGATGCATACCTGGCATAACCCGTCTCCTCCATCAAACTTACTCATCGGATGGCCGCAGGCCCAAACCTAGTGCCACCAGTTTTTCTTTAACCTCTTCCAATGATTTCTTGCCTAGATTCCTTACCTTCATCATGTCTTCATCAGATTTGTTGGTCAGTTCTCCTACCGTGTTAATACCCGCTCGTTTGAGGCAATTAAATGAACGAACCGACAAATCCAGCTCTTCTATCGGCATCTCTAAGAGACGGTCTCGCGAATCTTCATCTCGTTGCACCCCGATCTCCACGCCGGATACGGAGTCCGTTAACTCAATAAACAAGCGTAAGTGATCTGAAAGGATTTTGGCCCCACGCGATATTGCCTCTTCGGGGCTAATGGAGCCATCCGTCCACACTTCAAGCGTCAAGCGGTCATAATCCGTAATGTGACCGACCCGCGTATCCTCGACACGCCAATTGACCTTGGTTACCGGGCTAAAGATGGAATCGACCGGAATCACGCCAATAGCCTGATCGGCCCGCTTATTTTTGTCGGCCGACACATATCCGCGTCCTCGTTCGATGGTCAATTCCATGCGTAAGGAATGCCCTTCATCAACCCAGGCAATATGCTGATCCGGCTCCAAAATATCCACGTCGGCATCGGCAATCACATCGCCGGCCACAACCTCCCCATGACCATCCTTCTCAATCCGCAAGATGTGGGGCTCGTCTGACCAGAGTCGCAGAGAGAGCCGTTTCAAGTTGAGGATAATATCCGCAGTATCTTCAACAACCCCGGGGACGACGGAAAACTCATGCAACACGCCGTCAATTCGTACGGATGTCACGGCGGTACCCGGCAACGAAGACAACAATATCCGCCGCAAGGAATTGCCAAGGGTAATCCCATAACCTCGATTTAATGGTTCGACCGTGAAAACTCCATATTTTGGATCCGATGCATCGTCAATCCGTCGAATTTCCGGTTTTTCAACCTCGGTCATATTTCCCTTGCCCGCTTAAAGCAGGCGTTCCCCCTTTCAGATCCCTAATGCTTAACGCGAATAGTATTCGATAATGAGCTGTTCCTGAACGGGTGTATCAATCTCGTCACGGGTAGGCATACGCACCACGGATCCCCGCCATTGATCCCGTTGGACATCAAGCCATGCGGGAACTGTTCGAACCGGAGATTCAAGCAAAGCCTTAAACCGTGGCTTCTGACGGCTAACTTCGCGCACTTCGACGACGTCACCGGGTTTTACCGAATATGACGGTATATTCACTCGGCGGCCATTGACCGCGAAGTGATTGTGGCGCACCAATTGACGGGCTTCGGCTCGTGATGAAGCAAATCCCATGCGGTACACTACATTATCTAAGCGACGCTCTAAAAGCTGAAGCAAAAGCTCACCAGTGACGCCCTTCTTCGCCGAAGCTTTCTTGAAGTATCGAGAGAATTGACCTTCCATGATTCCATAGGTCCTACGAGCCTTCTGCTTTTCTCGTAATTGCACCCCGTACTCTGAAAGTTTACGGCGTCCCTGGCCGTGCTGCCCCGGAGGATAAGCACGACGCTCCATGGGGCATTTTTCCGTGAAGCACTTGTCTCCTTTTAGATATAATTTGACTCCTTCACGCCGGCATAATCGACATACCGGTCCTGTATAACGTGCCATTTGGTCGCCTCCTTCCTTTCGTCTCTATACTCGTCGCCTTTTGGGCGGACGGCATCCATTATGGGGAATAGGTGTGACATCTTTGATCATACTAACTTCAAGGCCAGCGGCTTGCAACGCTCTAATTGCAGCTTCCCGTCCGGACCCTGGCCCTTTGACAAGCACCTCGACCTCTTTGAGGCCATATTCCATAGCACCTTTAGCAGCTGTTTCCGCCGCCATTTGTGCAGCAAACGGGGTGCTTTTCCGAGAACCTTTAAACCCAGCCTGGCCTGATGACGCCCAGGATAAAGCATTGCCCTGCGTGTCCGTAATAGTCACAATCGTATTGTTAAAGGTCGAGCGAATATGAGCCGTTCCTCGATCCACATGTCGTCTGTCACGGCGACGGGTTTTAGTACTGCGACGACTACCTGCCATTTTTGCTTGCAATCCCTCCTAGTAAAGTTCTTGAATTATTTCTTGCGCTTGGCCCCGACGGTACGACGCGGTCCCTTGCGAGTCCGCGCATTGGTTTTGGTACGCTGCCCCCTCACAGGCAATCCCCGTCGGTGTCGAAGACCACGGTAAGTCCCAATGTCAATGAGGCGCTTGATATTCATCTGCACTTCGCGCCGCAAGTCCCCCTCAACACGGTACTCACGGTCCACCACTTCGCGGATGCGAGCCACTTCATCTTCAGTCAGGTCCCGAACCCGAGTTTCCGGATCAACCTGAGTTTTTGCCAAAATCTTTTGTGAAGCCGACAACCCAATACCGTAAATATAGGGGAGCGCTGCTTCAATGCGTTTGTCGCGCGGTAAATCAATGCCTGCAATACGTGCCACCCGAAAGCTCCTTTCTTGGTTTAAACGTCTACCCTTGTGCCTGCTTGTGCTTGGGATTTTCGCAGATGACCAGAACCCGACCATGCCGCTTAATCACTTTGCACTTCTCGCAAATGGGCTTGACCGATGCTCGTACTTTCACCACCGCACCTCCTTTTCACCACTATCACTTATATCGATAGGTGATTCGTCCGCGAGTCAGGTCGTAGGGCGACAACTGGACCGTGACTTTATCACCCGGCAAAATTTTAATAAAATGCATACGAATTTTTCCCGAAATGTGGGCTAGCACTTTATGCCCATTGGCCAACTCTACTCGAAACATCGCGTTGGGCAACGGTTCAATTACCGTTCCCTCGACCTCAATCGCGTCTTCTTTCGCCACAGCTTTCCCTCCTTTTTTCAGAATCCGACCATTATTGCATATGTTTCCCAGTTAGTCGGGAAACAAACCTGTGGATAGCATCCGATCTATTATAACGGAATTTGTCAATCAATTCGAGTCAATATTTCGGGTCCATGTTCCGTAATAAACACCGTGTGCTCAAAATGTGCCGACAAGGAGCCATCTTGAGTCACGACGGTCCACCCGTCATCCAGCACATCAACATCATAGGCTCCGGCGTTGACCATCGGTTCAATTGCCAACGCCAAGCCAGGTTTGAGCAGGATTCCGCGACCAGCTTGGCCGTAATTCGGAACCTGTGGGTCCTCATGCATTTGATGCCCAATACCATGACCAACAAAATCCCTCACGACTGCGAACCCATAGTGCTCCACGTGCTCCTGGACCGCATGCGAAATGTCGCCTAAGTGCGCCCCCGGTTGTGCCTGATGAATCCCCGCATATAACGATTCTTCCGTCACCTTTAGAAGTAGCGCTGCCCGGTCATCCGGAGGCTCTCCCACAAACGTCGATAGGGCCGCGTCCCCAACGAATGAGTCAACAACCGCCCCGAGGTCGACACTGACAAGGTCATGGTCTTTTAAACGGCGAGAACCAGGAATTCCGTGAACTACTTCGTGATTAACTGAGACACAAACGCTCGCGGGATATCCATGGTAGCCTTTAAACACGGGAATGGCACCTCTGGCACGGATTTCCACATCAGCAATATGGTCAAGCTCCTTAGTGGTCATGCCAGCCTTCACTGCCTTCTTAAGCATTTGCAGCACTTCAGCCACGACCAAACCCGCTTTACGCATTTTCTCCTTGTCGCGCAAGCTCTTCAACTCAATCATGAGGTGCCCCCAGCCGTTTTATAATGTTCCGAGTGACCGAGTCAACCGACT
>JAKADI010000090.1 GCA_021820675.1 Bacillota bacterium
ATATTATACAATTTATCTCCGATTGCGAACTTCCTGTCAACGCTAAGCGTGTATAATTGCAGAATAATCACCCAATGAGGGTTCAGCACGTTAGACGATAGCATAAGGCCTTCTATGTGGCAAATACCCGTTCACGGGGGGACTCTATCAATGCTGTCAGGTTAAGGAATAATGACCATAATGCACCATATTTCGTAAGCACGCCCGCCGAGGCACTGGACAAAACCCGTCTAGGCTTTTTGATGCAACAGATTGCGCTGAATCAAGACGTTCGTTGCTCGGCGGAGCAGGTGACGACCTCTGACATCATGAAACCGGGTCCCATTTGCGACCAGCCTGTACACGGGGTGGAAAAGTATGCGGCTTCAGATACGGCGATCTTCCGTCGTGGAATTAGCGGGGCGATTCCCATGACGGCCACGTTTCCCCTGACCCCGCAGTTGGAAAAGCCAACGCGATGCCAACGATTTACCGTATCCCCGTCTTCACGCGACTTCCCATAAGATCCAGGACCCGTCGTGCGGTGGACCTGCCAAAGTTCTACCAGGGGTCACCCCTCGCCTTGGTTCGACCGAGGCGAGGGGTGACCTAAGGACACCTTACTTCATTTCCGTGTCCGTCGTGCCGATTTTTCTTTGGCGATCATCAATATAAATGTTATCATCCGTGACAGAATCAAAAGCGCCAAAAACAAACCCAACAAAACCCAAGGCGGTCTGCGATGATCAAACACCAAAGAGTGGCCACTGGGACCAGTTTGCCGGAAAAGCCACCACCCCAACATCAAGACGAAACCCGCTACCGCAACCTTCGCTTTCACGCTTCATGCCTTTCACTAGTGGACACAGATCCTACGACCCGCTCGGCGTTTGCCAGTTGGACGAGGGTCGGCGGTTTCAAAAACCAGTAGGCGATACCAGCAGCTATGAGAGACATTGCTCCGGCAATGATAAACGCAGTATGGTAGCCGCCTATACCGATGAGCCACGCCGCCCCGATACCGCCATAAAAGCCTCCAACGATTTTCGCCGCATAGATCGACCCATAATTTTGCGTAAGGTGGTTTTCGCCATAATAATTCGCCGTCATCAGCGGGTTAAGCACAAACAGCGAGCCCGAAGTGCCCCCTGCGATCAGCGCCGAAATCACAAAAAATACGGCATTGTGCGCCTCCCCAGCCCACAAAACCAGCATGGAAGAAATGCCAAGCGTCGCATAGACCCAAACCATGGCCCGCTGCGGACCTAGATAATCCGCAAGGAGCCCAACGAGAGGTCGCCCAACGCCATCCGTAAAGGCAAAACCCGTAGCGCCCGCGATCACAATTACGGGCCCAAGGTGCATTGCGGAGCCAAAGGGGTAATAAAATCCCACGCCAAAAAGAGAGGTGCCAGCAATCAGCATAAACTCTAAAAACATCCAATAGGGTTGGGGAGTCCGCCACATCACCCTGGTTGTACTTTGCAGCTTTGCAGGTGGGTGCTTCTTTAAAGACTTGCTCATGTGGATGGGATCCACGTGGTCAGGCCACCAGTTGGCAGGAGGATCCTGAAACCAAAAGCTTATGAGTATCAGCCCGCCCCCCAAGATAGCTCCCGTCAGATAGAGAATGAACAAGAAGTCATGGGTGTTGAAATCTGCACCATAGAGAATAATAAAAGGCACCGCGCCGTATGCCCAGCCACCGTCCACAAAGCCCGTACGCCATCCTTTTTTCTCAGGATACCACTTCGAGACCATAGCTACACATGTCGAGTAAACCAAGCCCGAACCAATCCCACCCAAAGCTGCATAACCCGCGTAGGCAATCCACGGAGCTACGGAGTGTGCCAAAAAATAATACGCTAGCGCCACGAGGATTCCCCCGATCAAGATAGAATGCTTCGGTTTTAATAAATTGTTCTCGCGCAAGTAGCCATTGAAGTACGAAACACCCGCCTCGAATAGGACATACACAGAGTAATTCCAAAAAGCCGTCGTTAAATTCCAATGATATTCGTGAGCCACGGTTGCTGATGCGGCTCCCCACCCATATTCCAAGGTTGACGCTAACATCATTCCAACCCAAGGAAGAACAATCATCACTATTCGCCCATACCCCATCAATGCTTTGGGCGATTCCCCAATACGGTAAACGCGCCCATTTTCGTCCACGAGCTCTTTATAAGTAGACAATGTGATTCCTCCTTTTCGGGTTGTGTTTTGGATATAAACATTATCGTGAACAGGTTCGGAAATTATCGTAATCTTCCGTCATCAGTGACCACACAAGGGCCCCGGATGGCATGATCAACCTCACGCTTTACTGTAAGCTATCTAAGGCATCTAGGAGGCCATTTGGCCTCCTTTTTTAGAATTGCCCCTAAAAACTCAACACAATTTTTTTCCGAGAGAGAACATCCAGCAAACGTCCTGCAACCACTCCCATCGTCTCATCGGTAACGCGCATAGAATCTTCTTTACTGCTAGTCCCCATAAGTGCACGAATGCCATCCACCGTCTCCGGAATCACGATCGCCTCTTGATGCACAGCCATGAACATGTAAAGGTCGCCTTCGTCCACGGTGACTGAATCTTCCCAAATGGTTCCCTCATAGATGTCGCCGCGGGAGCGCCCCAACTCGCGTCCAATGTCAAACACATTCATCGTCGAAATGACGCCTGTTGTCGAGTTAACAAACAGGGTTCGCGGCGTTTGCAACAGTACTTCCATTACCTGAGCACGCGTGATCTCTTTGTTTTTTAGGGAAATGATCAAGCTATGGAAGTGGGCATGGGTCATAGGCATCCGCGCCGACATAACGAAAACATGGAGGCCAGGAATGACCTCAGCGACGTCATGACCATGATGCGCAGGGACTTGAGCGGGGTACGGATCCAATACAGCGCCGTCGACTGGACCTTGCAGTGGATCGTCGGGATCCGTCGCCTTGCGTGCAATCACCACCCTAGCTTGCTCGACCCCAAAAGCCGAGTGAAGTGCATATAATACCCGCGTCATACCCGTCGTATTGCAAGAAACCACTCTTGCCGACGCTGCACCAATTACAGCGTCAAAATTGGCCAAAGCATTAAAGGAAAAAGGTGCCACTTCCGGTTTTTCGCCCCCCTGAAACAGGTGCTTCACGCCAGCTGCCTCGTAGCGAGGCTTATTGCTCGCGGCCAACTTAGGAGGTACGCAGTCAACGACAATATCCGCTTGCTCAAGAAGGTCTTCCAACGTGCCTTTGGGGTTAAACCCGCCTTTGGCCAACTGGTCTACACATTGCGGCGAGTCACCATAGAGTGTGTAGTCATGATAGCCAATAAACCCTGTCTTATAATCCGCCCGCACTTTGGAAATTCCCACAAGTTCCATGTCAGGCTGGCGAGTCACCGCGTCAGCCACTCTGCGCCCAATCGTTCCATAGCCATTGATCGCCACCCGAATTTTTCCCATGATTGCCTCCTTTGTTTTACCCTGTCCATCCCGGTGTAGGATCCGTGCCAAAGACTTTACCTTGTAGCGCCTTCATGCGCTGCATCAACACACGTTGCTCCGCTTCCGCTATAATTCGGCGCGTTTTTACGATTGCATCTGGATTGACGCCCACCATATCGACATTTTGTTCGACCATGATCTGAGTAAACCGGGGATACATTGAGGGTGCCTGACCACAAACGCAGACTTCGCGTCCATTCTTATGTGCGGTGACGATGAGATGTTTCATGGCGGCCAGCACAGCCTCGTCCATCTCATCAAACAAGCCCATCTCAGCCAATATGGCAGAATCCCGATCAACACCCAACATCAATTGCACCAGATCATTCACGCCGATGGTAAACCCGTCGCACAGTTTCGCAAACTGATCTGCTAGCACAAAGTTGCTGGGGACTTCCGCCATGATCCAGACCTTGTAATCACGGCCACGGTGTAACCCTTCTTGAGCCATGACACTGTAAATTTTCTCCACTTCCCAAGTTTGGCGCACAAAAGGTAGCATGGACCAAACATTTTTCAAACCCATCTCTTCGCGCACCTTGCGCACCGCTTGGCATTCCAAGCGAAAAGCTGGTTCATATTCTGGACTAATATAGCGACTTGCACCTCGCCAGCCGATCATAGGGTTATTTTCTTCTGGCTCAATATCCATACCGCCGCGCAAAATGCGGTATTCATTGGTCTTTAAATCAGAAAAACGCAGGAGAACGGGGCGTGGATAGACTGCTTCAGCCATCACAGCGATCCCTTCGGCCAAGCGGTCCACAAACTCTTGCCCACGCCCATCGCGCAACATGGCCATGGGATGTTCGCCGATGTGATCCGCAATGATGAACTCGATCCGCATCAAACCGACACCGTCAAAGGGCAACGATTTCTGTTGATCGATTTTATCCGTATTCGCAAGAATCATGTACACTTTTGTCGCCGTCACCGGTACATCAGCGTTAGCGAGCGGCCGAGCCGCACCGTTGTCTACTTCGGTACTTTCGGGTTGTTGGCTCACCTGCACGACTCCATCGTAAATAATCCCACGCTCGCCATCGACCGTCACCACAGATCCCGATTTCAACACTGACGTAGCATCCTTGGTGGCAACAATGCACGGGATACCCAGTTCGCGACTGATAATCGCCGCGTGGCACGCCACTCCCCCCGTGTTGGTGATCAGAGCTCCCGCAATCCGTTCGGCCGGTAGCCATTCCGTTGTAGTCATGTCAGTCACCAAAATCTCGCCAGCTTTAAAAAGATGAATTTCAGAAAGATCTTTCACAATATGGACCTTCCCCGTCACAACACCCGGGCTTGCACCTTTCCCGCGCTTTAATATGGTGGCTTTAGCGGTGGGAATAGGCTTGGATGAGACTAACGGTTGCTTATTACACCAAACAGTTTCTGGTCGGGCTTGGAGGATATAAAGCCGCTGTGACTCGGCATCCACGGCCCATTCGATGTCCATCGCTCGGCCATAGTGGCGTTCAATTTCCTCACCCATGGCCACTAGTTCTTTGACTTGCGAGTCTTGCAAGCAGGGAGCCTCTTGCAAAGCTCGCGGCACTTCCACTTCTTTCGAACCCAAATCGCCACTTACTGTCATGCGTTCCTTTTGCGCAATCACTCGCTCAAGGATTGTGGGCGATGCGCTCGTCCCACCCTTAGCAACCACGTATTGGTCGGGGGTAACATGCCCTTGCGCCAAGGACTCGCCGACTCCCCAACACGCCTCCACCAGACACATATCGGTATCACCCGTGGTAGGATTGATCGTGAACATGACACCGGAGCTTTCGGAATCAACCATCGCCTGCACACCGACGCTGACCGAGGCGTCGACGTGCTCCAATCCCTTTTCCAGGCGATAAGCGAGTACTCGGGCCGTAAATAGCGATCCAAAGCATTTCTTCACACTTGCTTCGAGTTCCGAGATACCTTCGACAAATAAAAACGTGTCCAATTGCCCGGCAAAAGAAGCGTCCGGGCGGTCTTCAAGCGTTGCGCTAGAGCGGACGGCCACTTTTGTTTTGCGGCCCATTTTGGCTTCAAGTTTTTCCTGCTCATGCTTCAGTGCGGCGCTCAACTCAGGGGGCAACGTTTCAGCCTCAATCAATTGGCGAATCGTCTGCCTGGCATTGTCCAAGGCAACGCTATCGTGAGCATTTAAGCCCAGCAAGATGCGTTGCACCTCTTGTTGGATACCGGTATAACGCAAAAAATATTCGAAAGCTGGAGCTGTAATGACAAATCCAGGAGGCACGGGCACGCCAATGTACATCAACTCGCCAAGACTGGCGCACTTGCCTCCCACTAACGCCACATCAGTCTTTCGTACCGTAGCAAAATCGATCACCCACTCCTCTACTTGCAGATACGTCAAGTCCTGCGTCTGCGTTGGTTTCAATTCACCATCAACTCCTCCGATTCACAAGTGGAACTACAGTTTAACGGGCGAAATGCCGTTTAATTGTCAAAATGGGATGATGTCGGGCACTATCAACATAATCTCTTCTGAAATAATGCGTGAGTCACAATGAATAATCTTCATTCGTCAGGCACGGCAACTCTTAGGTTCGACAAATCCGTGGTGCGTTGGTATTTAAAGAGCAATGCGAATTCTCTGATATATTAGCAACGAACTGTATTCATGACTAATACTAGATTAGTGAAGTATCGATAAAGGTAAATTTATAGATGAGGTTGCCATGCACTTCTCCATCCGCCGTTAGCTCGTGAGGTGGTTGGATAGTCGGGCGGGTCTGTCCAGCGATCTCCAACATTGGGTGACCAAAATTGATTTCCGAGAAACATTGGCGCAGTGAATGCCTGAATCCGTGACAGGGGGGCGTTATTCGCGCCCCCAAAACCTGGGATCCGCTTGCCAAATGTCACCCGATCCCACGTTTCGCACCCCTAGGTGGTCCCCAATGCTGCCAGGTTAGGCAAAACGAGCCCATCATACGTCGGTGGTGATCGAACAGGATTTTGCACAATGCTGTCGATTACTTCCATTATTATCGGAAAAGGCCTAGCGGGAGTTTCCTAGTTATCTGATCGCGCAGAGCGAAACCCCTTGCACCGCAAGGGGTTTCGAGGGTAGGGGTGTATTATATAACGGGTTTCGCCATCGGTTCAGGAATCTTGAGATGGTCGAGGATATGCTGCTGACGGCGCGTCCGATCGGTGAGGGTTAACCGGACGCCCGTGGTACTGGGAGACGGGTATTCTCATAAGACTTCTTGCACCACCGCGGT
>JAKADI010000091.1 GCA_021820675.1 Bacillota bacterium
CACGACGGGTTGTGGAAGGCATTGCCAAAACAGGGAAACCTGTTGCGGGGTTTTCTATTGAGGGACACGGCGATACGGAGACCATTGCCACGGCCGTGCGTCAAGCGCGGGAATACTTATATTATGCTTCGGAATTACGGAGAGAGGAAGTACCGATTGCGGACGCCATCTTTAGTGTCAAGTGCGGCGAGTCCGATACCACTTCAGGATTGGGGTCGAATCCAGCCGTAGGCGTCGCCGTCGACTGGTTGGTCGACCAAGGGGCGACCGTTATTTTCGGAGAAACCACGGAAATTACCGGGGCTGAACACATCATTGCCCGCCGTTGTGTGAATGACGACGTGCGTTCACGGTATCTCGGCATGCACGAAAATTATCAGGAACTTGTACGGTCGCAAGGAGTCGACCTACTCGGGTCGCAGCCGACCCAAGGGAATATTGCTGGGGGCCTGAGTACTATTGAGGAAAAGGCGATGGGCAATATTGAAAAAACTGGCACGAGCCCGATTGTCGACGCTCTTGAACCGGCCACGACACCGACAACTAAAGGATTGAACTTTATGGACTCCTCGTCGGCGGCTGCGGAATTTATCACATTGATGGGCGCATCGGGTTCAATGTTTCATTTCTTTACGACAGGCCAAGGCAATATCGTGGGGAACGCCATCGTACCTGTAATGAAAACCACGGCCAATCCCCATACGGCTAAGACGATGGCCGAGCACATCGATGTGGATATTTCAGCATTATTGTCATTGGAAATGACGTTAAAACAGGCGGGACAAGCCCTTTTGGACATGATGTTTCGCAACGTGAATGGGCGTTTGACCGCTACCGAGGTGTTGGGTCACAAAGAGTTTGTATTGACGAAAATGTACCGGAGTTCCTGATTAACGGAAACGGGTCCAATGGAAGAGGGATGGGAGGTCGCTGGTGAGTTAACGGTGAAGGATGCCTAAATGGCTCTGCTCAATCCGTTTGAAGCCTTAGAGCAAAGGAAATTTGGTTCGACGAAGGTTACGCCCGTCGTACATGAATCATGAATTCGGGGGTGTGGCTAGCTGTGCTGCCACACCCCATTAAGTCAGTTTTGGAGGGGGTGCACCGATGGCATATCACGACAGGTCCTCCTACGATATGCATTACAAGAGAGAGAGCCTGACGTTTGAATATGGACACGAACAAGGATTCTTTTGGATACCGACCACGCATAACAAGTCTTCACCGAAGAGAATGCGGGTGATTCGGTGGTATCGGATGCGATACTATAAATGGTTCTTCCGCTATCGTCAAAGAGTCGCGCGACCGGACACATAGAGGTTTTAATTGCGTCACTCATCGCACCAAGGCATTCCGAGAAAAATACGGCGCGTCTGACACAGTGAAACGTGCCGGGTAGACCCGGCACCACATTCGGCATTGCCGCCCTCGAACCAAATACAACCGGGGCGACTGGAGATGGTGATTGGAACTTCGCGGGTGGACCCAGACGGTAACTTCGGGCATCGTTTCCGTTACATACCCCAGATAACTCAGGTAACAGGGACGGATATATTTGCAAAACTATGGAAACAAGAGTAATTGGCATCTCTCCGACGTCAGGGAATTGTGATGTCCGTTGGCTATACTCTTAGACGTCTCGAGAACTTGCCATGACTTTTCTCCAGACGTCTATGATGTCTATCATGTATGGCAGTGAGTACCATTTTTCGACAGGCACTATTGTATGAGGAATCCTCCGCAATTTCTTGGCCGCTGACACGCGGTGCCATCGGGGGCAGGTCACGTGCCGTATGGATGCGGCGATGCCGAGAACCAGGCAACGAGGAGGCGATCCGCGAAACATGTTTGTATATAGCCTAATAGAAATGGCTCTTCCGCACTTTTGGTGTAAGACTTTTAAGCGTTTGTCAAACCCTCGCGCACTTTGTCACGCGGTGCCTGCCGCGTGACGGTGCTCGTCTGTTGTCACTCCGCTGCCGCCGTATTCGGCGGCGGGTCCGAGGGGGACCGTAAAAAAGGCCATGCCAGCCCTCCGGCATGTGCCCCGACGAATGGGGAGTGCGCCTGTAAGCCACTCTAGGATGCCGTGGTGTTCCAAATCGACCACCACGGTGGCATAGCGATGCCCCTTAGCGAGCGCCCAGTCATCGATGCCCCCTCACGTGTGGAGGCGGAAACGTCGGCTCGGGGTGCGCCCGCACAACCCGGAGAACGGTATCCGCACTGAGGGGACCCCGTGTCCCGCCGCGGTCGCGGCACTTCTTCGGCACTGGTCGTCCAGGCCCAGTCGGCCAGCTACTGCTAAACGAGTCGACCGCCGGCTATAGGCCGGCACCCAGGGCGTCAGCCGCGTACAGAAAATGCTTTGCGGGCAGTCGGGGTTATCACAGAAAATTTCGGCACCACCCATTCCACAGAGACGGCCGCATCACTCCAGGGCAGGTCATCCACCTGCCGTGAACAGGTCATGTGCAACCGGGCCGAGATCTGAGCACAGTGAGGACACGGAGCGGAGGATGCGGCAATCACCAGCGTCAGAAAAAACTGATGACCATCGTCGGTGATGGTGAGGTCTTGGGTCGGCACGGCAGGCAATATGGAGAGCGACATAGCGACCTCCTCTGGGAACATGTGGCAAAGTTGTCCGTATGATACCGCGAAATTTTGACATTGGATCAGACTTCCACCAAAAGTACGGAAGAGCCCTGGTATTGAAATTTGTGGTGGGTGAGCTCGGCCCGGGACACATGGAAGGCAGCGTGATGTTGTCGGCATCAACAACAGCCACACCGTCATATTCATGGGTGTAGGTTACACAAGAAAATTGGTGCTGTTCAGCCCCCTCAGAAAAAGTATTTTTACGTCACATAGAGCACCAGACCTCCCTGGTGAACAACGGGTCTACTGAATATGTACAAACCGTCAGCTTATCTTGGCGCACCGAAATTCGAGTAATATATATTGCAATGCTCTATCCGTCTCCTGGCACTATGTGTCGGAGTACTAGAAATGCTTTGCTAGGTTTAGACATAGATCAATCCACGAGCGAGCTATCTGTGAAATTTCTGCATTTAAAGTGATAATGCCAAAAGTACGGTTAAGTTGCGAGTCTGGTGTTGAAGGCAAAGTATCTTCCAAGGGAATAGCGCGCCAGTCTACATGCTGAGCGGCATCTAAGCAAACAGAACGGGGCAAAATGGTTATGCCTAGACCAGCAGACACCATGCGTTGTATGATATCTACATTATCCACTTCCATCCTAATGTTTGGTATCACTTCATGGGAACGAAATAAGGCCTCGAGATCGTTTCGTAACATAGTACGGGTAGTCATTAAAATAAGAGGGCAATTACCTAACTGTTTTATTGAAATCGAAGAGCCGACTTGCCAGTCATTTTCAAGGGGGCAAAGTACCCATAGGGGATCTGTAAATAATGGGATGACGCGAAAGTACGCACGGTTCTTAGCGTCCGAGACAATTCCAATCTCCACACGTCCACTCCCTACCAAGTCGTAAATATCCGAACTCATGCCCGTTTCCACATGAATATCCGTAGTAGAAAATGTTTCCCGAAAAATTCTAATAGCTTTCGGCAGAAAGGTCGTAAGGGTAGTGAGGCTTGCGCCAATGCTGAGGCGCTGATCGATCTTGCCATGGTTAAACAATTGCACTTCGTCAAGGATATGACGAGCCATAGGGTAAACTCGTTGGCCAAACGGAGTGACATGAAGTCTACCATTCTGGTGGTCAAATAAAGTATGGCCCAACTCCTTCTCCAGATTATGAATATATCTCGACAGAGCCGGTTGGGCAATATGCAACCTTTGTGAAGCCTCAGTGACGGTACCCCATTCCACAATTGACACAAAAGCTTCTAAATAGTGAAACTTCATTGAAGTCACCCCGCAATTGAAATGTACCTTAGAAACCGTAAAATGTGATTTTCATAATTTTGGCCATTAGTAATGATTCGTCGAATCTAAAAACTATACGACGCGCCACAAGGCCCTAGATCAAAATAGTTCGAATATCAGCCTAAATTGGGTATTTTACTTCTATTTTTATTATCGTTTAGAATCATAACATAACCACTGTGTATTCAGAGCGACAATCTACCAATCTCACTGAAATAAATCGGAGGATAATTGTATGAATCACGAAAAAACGTTAGGGCGCAACGTGTTTTGGGGACATCGCATTACAGGTTTACTAATCCTGGGGTATCTTTATCTGCATCTAGTGCTTTTAAGTGCAATTTTGTCTCCTTTAGGATCACAACATTTCAATGCGGTGGCTTCAGTGGTGGAACGCCCTCCTTTTATCGCGGCTGATATGGTATTGTTTGCGATTATTTTATTTCATGCTGTTAACGGCATCCGTCTCATTTTAGCAGATTTTGGCCTGATGATTCGTGAAAATCGCTTCGCGATCTGGACCGCTATGACAATTGTTGCCGTAATGGTGTTCATTGCGTCGTTGGTCATGTTTCCCGATCTTTTACGGTAAAGGAAGATGCTTATGGCAACGGAATCCAAACAAGAGAATCCCAAACAAGAGGCAGCAAGACCGGTAATACTGGTATCTTGGTCGTGGATGCTACAGAGATTTACAGGTATTTTGTTACTTGTGTTTCTAGGTGGTCATCTCTGGGTTGAGCATTTTATGAATACTACCACTCGTGTCGTTAGCTTACGACTGACGCACTGGATTTACACTTTTTTAGATATTAGTTTGTTGATTATAGTGGTGTATCACGGTCTTAATGGTCTACGAAGCATTGTCAGAGAACGCATGATACGAAGCCATTTTATATGGATAGATATTGTGCTGTGGGGTATAGGTATATTCACGATAATTTGGGGCCTCGACATCTTGTGGGCATTCTGGTACCACCATCCATTTTTTGTTGTGTAGTGTTTCAAAGTAGGAGGTAATGATAGTGGCAATCACTATACGAATAAACCGCAATGGTATTGAAGATGTTTTTCAAGTCGAAGCAAAAACTCAACAAACAGTGCTTGATGCCCTTTTTTACATCCAAAACGAATTGGATTCCAGTTTATCCTTCCGTTGTTCTTGTCGTGTAGGGATGTGCGGATCCTGTGGCATGGTGATTAACGGGAAAGAAGGGTTGGCGTGTCGGACGTCGCTAAATCAATTGGGAATAGACGTTTCAGTCCAGCCATTACGTCACATTCCCGTTATTAAGGACCTCGTGGTAGATATGGAGGGCTTTTTCTCTAAGTATCGCTCTATCGAACCATATTTTAGTCCAAGAGTAGAGATTAGTGAACCTATTGTTGCTTCTCCACAAAGCGGCATCAGAAAAGACATAGATCTTGGCCTAGAATGTATCAGTTGCGGGCTTTGTCTATCAGCTTGTGATGTTGTCAGCATGGTCCCAGAGTTTTTGGGGCCGGCCGCATTGAATCGGGCATACAATTTGGTCGCCGATGTACGTGACGATCGCACAGATCAACGTTTGTCTGTAGTGGGTGCACCCCGTATAGGGGTATGGCAATGCCATACCCACATGAGTTGCGTCGAGGTCTGCCCCAAAAATATCGCCCCGACACGCGCCATTGTCAATCTCAAGCGAATACTCATTCGTCGTAGTTTGCTAGGTAAAAGACATCATTTCATTCCGAAGGTCCATGCCATAAAAATGGAGGTAGATTGATGCGTACAGAATCAGCTGATGTATTAATTCTTGGGAGTGGCGGCGCGGGACTGTTCGCAGCGATTCATGCTTACGATATGGACCCTAGCTTAAAGATTGTTATAGTGACCAAAGGTTTAATGGGGAAGAGTGGATGCACGCGGATGGTGCAAGGCGGATTTAATGTGGTGCTCGATCCTGCTGATTCTGTAGAACGACATTTTTCTGACACACTGAAAGGAGGGCACTATATTAATGACCAAGAGCTAGCGTGGGCCTTAGCGCATGATGCACCTGCAACGATTCATGATCTGGAAACTAAAGTTGGTTGTTTCTTTGACCGGAGACCAGACGGCACTATCCATCAAAAAGCATTCGCGGGTCAGAGTTTTGATCGTACCGTGCACCGGGGCGACTTAACTGGTATTGAAATTATGGAACGTCTTCGAGATCAGGTGCTAGCTCGTCATATTACCTTCTTAGAAGAGCATCGTGCTGTGGAACTAGTTGGAGATGGCGGCAGGATAACGGGGGCCCTAATTCTCAATATACGGCAGGGCACATTTCTTGGTTTTTCCGCACGCGTAACCCTACTGGCAACGGGTGGAGGCCCAACCATGTATAAAATTGCTGCACCCTCTTTAGAAAAATCCGAAGATGGTCTCGCGTTAGCTTTCAAGGCAGGGGCCTTAATGCGCGATATGGAGATGGTGCAATTTCATCCTACTGGACTTCTCGCCGGAGCTGGGCGTGTAACTGGTAGTGTGCTGGAAGAGGGATTGCGTGGCGCGGGAGGCCGGCTCTTTAACGCGGATGGTGATCGCTACATGACCAAGTACGATCCCGAGCACATGGAACGGGCAACACGAGATGTTGTGGCGCGCGCAGGATATATGGAGATTATGGCTGGAAGGGGTGGTCCTCAAGGCGGTGTATTTATTGATGTCAGTCATTTAGGTGCAGCATTTGTTCGAAAAACTTTTCCAGGCATGGTTCAGCGGGTTAAGGATGTTGGTTTTGATTTGGTGACCAAGCCCGTAGAGGTATCACCTACGGCACACTTTC
>JAKADI010000092.1 GCA_021820675.1 Bacillota bacterium
AGGGGCATGGGCGTATCCTCCTTGTGATGATTTTTGACGGCCGGGGCAGGGGTTTTCCCAAGTCTCGAAGCCACCGTCGGGACGGCTTGGATAAGGGCCCCGATGCGTTGACGCTGCCGGTAACAATGATGCAAAACCCATTTCCACCGCGCGTAGGCGCCTTGCACTTCCCACGTGGTTCCATCCTCCATCCCTAAATAATCCGAAGGCAGAAAACGCAACTGGTTCTGGTTGTCGATCCATCCTTGATCCCAGGTAGCGGACGAACAGCGTATGATTTGATGGCCCCGGTCCAGAGCAATAACGAGGGTGTTAGGGTAACGGGCCACAAGTTCCAGGTACTCGCCGAAGATCATAAACCGTTCCAACTCCAATGAATCACGCAAGCGGTCCTCGATAGCGCGCGCAATGGACTGCACGACCGCGAGGGAATGCGGATGGTGGTACTCCCTGAGCCCGGTGAGGTCGATGACCCCCAGCACTTGATGGGTGGCCGGATCGGTTATGGGGGCGGCGCTGCATGTCCAGGAATGGACCGGAGCACAGTAATGCTCCGCGGCAAAGATTTGAACCGCTGTGCCCAAGGAGAGGCAGGTTCCAATGGCGTTGGTCCCTGCGTGCTCTTCACGCCAATTGGAACCTGGGACAAAGTTCATTTTTTCGGCCGCTTGACGGATATGGGATTCCCCGGCAATTTTCAAAATCAACCCATCGGTATCGGTAAAAACCACGAGATGCCTGGAGGGCATCATGGTATCTGTCAGCGCATGAATATAAGGAGCGAGATTTTCGTGCAGAAGGTGATTAGCCCATAAGTTCTCAACGACGGATTCCTTGGCCAGCCTTTGGGCCGCATTGACGTTGGGGCTTATTCCCACGTCTTGACAGCGCTTCCAGGAATCCACCACAAAACTCCGCCCCGCCACGGGATATTGCCCGGAAATAACAAACTGTTTCCAGGTTTCTTCAGTTTCGTCGATGGCGTGATGGATATCTTTAGGAACACTCCGGACTAAAAGCTCACTTCCCATGCGACTTATCCCCCCTCGTATAAACCTGCATGACATATGAACGGACACGACGAGCGGAAGGCATTTTCCGGTTAATTCATCCCGAACGCTTCTTCACCGCCGCCCCGGGCGGGTCCCTGGGTCGGATCGGCCACATCGAGAGTGTCGCATATGAGCACCGATGTGGTGAGGACCATTTTGGCGACCGATAAGGCGTTGGCCAAGGCCTGAATCACGGATGTCACCGAATCCAAAATGTGTGCGTCACGGAGGTCTTCCAATTGCGCACTGAGCGCGTTCAAACCGACAGTGGTATCCGAATCGATCTGGGACAGCACCGTCTCGGGAGATAGCCCGGAATTTTCGGCCAAGGTGCGTAATGGCTCCTCCAAGGACCGGCAAAGAATTTGGCGCGCCCATTCTTGAGTGTCCGTGGCAGGAGCCGGGACGAGACGTCTGAGCTTCATGGCGGCATGCACATAACTGACGCCCCCGCCTAACACCACGCCGTCCTGGAGCGCATGCTTGGCGGCGTTAATCGCATCTTCCGCTCGTTGCAATCGTTCTTTTTGCTCGACCGTCGTGAGCCCCCCCACCAGCAAGACGGCGGTGTTTCCGGCGAGACGCGTGAGCCGTTCCTCCAGCTTGTCCCGCTCAAAAGGCTGTTGCGTGTGCGCGAGTTGTTCGCGAATGGCATTTTGCCGTCCTTGAATGATGTCTTGGGAGCCGTGTCCATCGGCCATGGTGATGCGGTCTTGACCTATGGCGATATGGCCGGCGAAACCCAAATCAACCCACTGGGCCTCATCGGGGGATAAACTCAGATCCCGGGCTAAAAACCGCCCCCCAGTGAAAATGGCTAAATCCTCTAACGCCATCTTGCGCCAGGGACCAAATTCAGGCGCTCTAACGGCTGCGACACTGCGGGAGGACGCTTCATTTAGTGCGACAATATGAGCCATAGCTTTTTCGTCGTAATCTTCCGCGATGATGAGAAAGTCGTGCCCCCGTTCGATGGCCTGCTCCACCAAGGCATCTATCGCGCCGAAATGGCTGAGCTTTTGGTCGGTGATGAGAAGAGCGACATCCGTCATTTCGATGGTCATGCTCGTGGGGTTGGTGACAAGATGATGGGAGATGTATCCGCGATCAAATTGCATGCCGCCGTGGTATTGGATAGTGTCTGGCCCAAAATAGGTTTCCAGTTCGGTGTGACTTTCAGCACCTAGGCGGGTGAAGATTTCCGCGATGAGTTGGCCCAAGTTTTCGTCTCCCGCGGCAATTCGGGCGACGGCTTCCAGACCGGCCTCGTCATCGAGGGCAAAACACTGGGACGAGATGATGTCCTGGACGGTTTTTCCCCACATCTCCAATTGCCTGGTCAGATCCACCGCGTTGACGCCCTCATCTAAGGCTTGTTGCGCCTGTTGAACCAGGGCATCAGCCAAAATCATCGAGGTGGTGGTGCCGTCACCGGCCACTTCATTCGTTTGAAAGGCAGCCTCACGGGCCAATTGAATGCCCATATTCTCAAATCGGTCGGAGACTTCGATTTCGTTGGCAATACTAATCCCATCATTCGATACGACCGGTTTTCCAATCAACCGGTCCATCACCGCCAATTTCCCTTTGGGGCCCAAGGTGCCGCGCACGGCTTGGGATAGGATGTGGACACCCTGGGCCAGTGAATGGCGGGCTTCTTCTTCAAATCGCAACAACTTTGGCATCCCTAAAACTCCTTCCTATCCTATCCTGTCCTGTCCTGTCTTTTCTGCCCTGGGAGGTTCGCGTTAGGGAACGAGCACCGCTCGCCCCATGATTTCCCCCCGGTCCAGCATGGCCATGACGCGTGGGGCATCTTGCAGGGGGAATTGCTGGGCGGTGATAGCCACCTGGCCTTGGCGGTTTAATTCCATCAGTTCAGCCAATTCATTGTAGGTGCCGACCAAATTGCCCACGATGTTGATTTCGCGGTTGACAAAATCCAGGGTCGGCACATTGACGGCGCCGCCATATCCCACGACCGAATAGGTGCCCCCTTTGGCGAGCATCTCGATGGCGTTTTGCGGAGTTTGGTGTTCGCCCACGAAATCGAGCACGATATCGACACCGTCTTTGGCCACGTTCCGGACGCCCGAGACACCGCCGTCCTGTCCGGCCAATACGCTATAATGCGCACCGATTTCTTCAGCGAATTGGAGACGGTTTTTTTGGGTATCGACAGCAATGAGGGTAGCTGGCGTGAGGGCGCGCAGGATTTGGATGGCAAAATGCCCAAGACCCCCGATCCCGATAATCACAATGCGGGTGCCGGGAAGACTCAAAGGCACCAACTTTTTGGCCGCATGATAAGCGGTGATGCCGGCGTCGGCAAAGGGAGCCAGCGGGAGCGGATCGGTGCCGGGGGCTAGAGGCACCACGGCGCGGACAGACGTTTTCAGATACTCGGCATAGCCGCCATCGGTGCCGTCCAGGCCAGGGAAATGGCCGCTTGCACAATACATATCGCGTCCCTGGCGGCACGCTGCACAGATTCCACAAGACATCAGGGGGTGCAATATCACGGGATCCCCTTTTTTGAGGTGGGTCACGGTTTTGCCCACACTGTCGACCCAACCCGCGTTTTCGTGGCCGATCGTATATGGCAGAGAAGGATTGCTCAGGGCGTCTTTCCAAATGCCGTCGACAATGTGCAAGTCCGTGCGGCAGACGCCGGCTCCTCCAATTTTAATGATGACATCGGTATCCGACTCGATTTCGGGCTGATCAATCTCGTCGATGGTGATGGGCTCATGATATGCGTGAATGCGTCCGGCTTTCATCATCTAACCTCCCAAAAGAATAGTCTTGCGGCAAACACACGGGTCCTTCTCGTGAACGCCCAGGGTGCTAGGGGTCAACCAACGGTAAAGAGAAGACAGGCTCTTGGTGGGGATAGCGCACTTGCAGGAGCCCTTGGCAAATATGGGAATTCGATACCATGTTCAGCGTGATCAGACGAAGAGAATGGGAATGGCGCACCCACAACTCCGGGCTAATGGCCGACCCCTGCGTGTCGACTATCGCCGGGTCGTGATCGGCGCATCCCACCTGCCAGTATTGCGCCATCTCCTCATACCGCTTTAGAAGCTGTTGACCTTCAGAAGACGCCTGAAGACTAAGGCGTAGTTCCTGCCATGTCCCCGGGGTCCATGAGGACACCTCGAGACCATGGGTCTTAAGGTAGTCGATCACTTGCTTCTGCCGGGAATAAAAGGCTTTTTCCTTGAACACACGGCGAATAGTCGCCAAATCTCCCGTTGATTCCGCAAAGACTTGGGAAAAAGGCTGGTGCCGGGCAATGCCTTGATTGAGTGCCTCTGCGCTTTCGTGATCGATCAGGGTGATATGCGCCGCTTTAACCCACGGCAGGGCCGTTAAGGCGTGGTCCAAATCCTCCATCATGATAAAGGCGAAGTTGGGCGAGCACCAGTAGGTCGGCAACCGCAAGGTGACACGGACGTCCGTGTCCGATACGTCGAGATGTGCGACGAAATCCAGTTCGCGAATTGACTGATCCAATTCCGGGTCATAGACATGATCTAAGGCATCCCAGACCTGGTTAATACGATCCCTTTGCGTCGTCATCGAATCAGACCTTTCTTAGCCCGCTTGACGTGTTCTTTGGCTGATGACGTCTCCCTGCAGTTGGGCCATGCGTGAAGGCACGTCAATTTCATAAAGGCGGGCGGCATTGAGTCCCAGGATTTTTTTCTTGATCTCGCGCGTCAGTTGTACGCCGGTTTCCTGAGCGATGTCATCCGGCAGTTCAAAACTCATGAACATATCAATGAGCCACTTGGGCTGCCACAGGGCGTAATCACTGCCAAACACAATCCGGTCCTCATTCAGCCAATACAAAAGCTCACTGATGATTTGGGCAAAGTAGCGGGGCCTGGTGTGGATGAAGGCGTTAGCCACGGCAAGCCCGGCATAGACGTTCGGTTCTTGGGTGGCAATCCAGCAAAATTGCTCCAGACGAGGCAGTCCCACATGCTCAATGATAAAGTTCAGATCCGGAAAAGCGCTGGCGGCGTCATCCACGTCGGAGACGTCGAACGCGTCCATGTTCAACGGTTTAATCGTGGGTCCTTTGTGAACATGAATGTTGCGAATGCCCACTTGCAAGCATTTGGCTAAGTAGCGCTGGGCCCAAGGGTCGGATAACCGATATCCTTTGGAGTCCCCGTGCCATTCTGCGGTATAGAGCTTAACCCCCTGAAGATGATACGTTTTTGCCCATTCTTCAAGACGTTCCAGACCTTCCTCGCCGTCGCGCGGGTCAAAATATCCATTGCCGATCAGGCGTCCGGGATATTGCTGTGCTAAGGCAAAGTTTTTGGCGACGTTGCCAAAGGGTTCTTTGTAAAAATCTGTCAAACCGACGGGTTGAAAAATAGCCACGTCGACATATCCGTTCTCGAAGACGTCGTGGATAAAGGCCTGTTGGTCGTATTTGAGAAATTTGTCATGAGACCACAGCCATTCCTGGGGACTTAGATTGCGATGGTAGTCGTAAAAGCAGTCAATAAACTCCTGGCCGTGACGATTTTTTTGGTTGGCGGTGCTGCCATCCCATAATGCGACATGCCCATCGACAACAAAAATTTCCTCACCATCTGCCGTCTTGTACATTCTCTTACCTCCTAATCAGTGTGGCGATTTGTACGCTTAGGAAGACCATTTCCTTCAAGACAAGGACATTGCCTCAGGATTTTTGGATCACGGCCCTCAATAAGATGAAGGAAGCACCTTTGATGCCAACGTGCCGCCTCGGGCTAATTCGCCTTTTTTCTACTGGTAAGGGGACCTTTCCCGCTCCGTTGTTCCCCTGATATGTTGCAGATTTCCTGGACTGTTGCATATTGCGACAAAAGTATAAAAATTCTATTTACTATTTTACAACGAAATGTAGGTGTGATGAGGGGGTTCGTTCGGATTAGCCGCCATTATTTTTTGGTAAAGTCCACTGATTTGTGACGAGTTCCGCGTCTATAGGATGTTAAATCCTTGATATGAATAGGGTAAAGCCCCCGCGACGTGTTGCGGAATGCGACAGTCATATCCCGTGCGCAACAATGACTAGACAGCAGGGACCTGCAAAAAGCCTTTCAACACGCAGGTGTTTTCCGATTATCGCGGCTGGCACCAAACATGCTGGAGATAAAAGGTGAGAGCGTGGCGACGTTCTTCATCCGCGCATGAGGCGGTGGATGCATAGCCGAAAAGTTTGATCCTGACCGAAGGACGCCGTCGGCTTTGAGCGAAGGTGTCATGGCGGGACCCAAAGGAGGTTGTATCATGGCGACGCCTTTATCGAAAATCACCGCACAGCGGGGAATTAGCCTGGCTGAAGCAACCAGGCGGATTGCGGACTTGGGCTGGCTGCCGACATACGCGCAGCAGTCATTAAAATATCCGACGGATTACAAATTTGCCAAAGCGCCGAAAGATCCGATGAAACAAGTGCTCCGGTCATATTTTCCCATGCAGGAAGAGAAGGATAACCGTGTTTATGGAGCTTTGGACGCGGGACTTCGGGGAAATATGTTCCGCAGTGTGGAACCGCGCTGGATTGAGTGGATGAAATTGTTTTTGGCGATCATCCCGTTTCCCGAAATTTCCGCGGCCCGATCAATGGCCATCGAAGCGAATGTGGTGCCCGGGCATGACCTT
>JAKADI010000093.1 GCA_021820675.1 Bacillota bacterium
GTGATAGGGATCCGAAGCGAATGCTCCCCTGCGAGGGATGGGCAAAGCCCATCACGAGTGATAGCAGAGTGCTTTTGCCCGCACCGCTAGGGCCGACAATCGCAATCCTGTCACCTGGATAAACTACCCCATTCAGTTCGGCGATTGCCGGCCTTTGACGCCCATCATAAACAAATCCGACATGCTCAAACACTAAAGGATATTCCATATTGTCAAACTTTTGGGTACCGTTACCCGTAGCTTGAGGTGGCGCGTCTAGAATTTGGACAATCCGTTTCGCTGCTTCCATACCGTTTAAACCATCGTGAAACCGGGTTCCCAACATACGCCACGGCAAATAAAAATCCGGAACCAAAACTAATAGGAAAAAAGAGGTCCTAAACGACATTAATCCGGCAATGAGTCGTAAGCCAATTCCCACGGCGACCATAGCCATACTTAAGGATGCGAGTAGTTCCAAGACCAAGGCTGACAAAAAAGCAATGCGCAAGCTGGCCATCGTCGCCCGACGAAATTCATCACTGGCACGTTGTATGCCTTGCGTTTGGTGCTGACTTTGCCCCAAAAGTTTTAAGGTCGTCAATCCTTGCAAGACATCCAAAAAGTGGGCGCTCAACCGGCTTAGCATACGCCATTGCTTTTGTGTTTTGGACTCTGCCTGACGTCCAATCAGGATCATAAAAAACGGAATTAGAGGAAGCGTTACCAATAAGATGACGCCCGTGATCCAATCCTTGATAAAGGCTTCAACGAGAATGACAGTCGGGACCAGGGCCGTGATAGCGACTTGCGGGACATAGCGCGCAAAATAGGGTTCAAGATCTTCCACGCCTTTGATAAGGGTATTGACCAGCTCCCCGGTTTGTTGCCCATTGACATAAAGAGGTCCTGACGCGAGCAGGCGGCGGCCCAAATCCCGGCGTAGGCGTGCTTGGATTTGAGTCGCCAAAATCAATCCTCCGCTCTCCCCAAAAAGCGCTAAAAACGCTCGTAAAACGATCACCCCGAGGAAACTCCATAATACATGCCCCACTGCAAGAAACCCTTGATGGTCGATATACACGCGGTTGACAATATCAGCCAGATCATAAGCCTGAAGGAGAATGAGGATGCCGTTCAACACGCCTTGAAGGACGACGAACCCCAGCAGGACACGAACGGAACGGACTTCCTTGAACAACCGCGGATTCATTTAATATCTCATCTCCTCCTCGTTCACGGGCCGGCGAAATATCCAATAGAGCCAAGTTTGGTAACCCAAAATAATGGGCAAAACGATGATTGCCGTCACCGACATAATGTCGAGGGTATAAGTTGTCGACGAGGCGTTATAGATCGTCAAACTCCAGGCCGGATTCAGGCTCGAAACCATAACGCGGGGAAACAAAATCCGGAACAGACTAAAGGTGGTGGCCGCTATGGTCAGACTAAAGAAAAGCAAAGCCCATCCATGCTTCGTAAAGTATGCGGCTATACGCGCCCCGAGCATGGCAGCCACCGCTAGGATTTGCCCCATTACCACCAGGTCATCGACATGATCCGAGGCACTGGGTAGGTGGTCCATCCACACAAACCACACACTGAGAGCTACCGTGGCCATCCAGCCAATTTTTTGTGCAACCTTTCGACCTACATCACGGGAATAGGCACCGCCTTTGATACCCAAATAAAGTCCGCCTTGGACTAAAAACATCAGCACGAAGGTTAAAGCCGCCCAAAGACTAAATCCATTGAACAGCGTACCAAAGTGACCTACATAAATCATCTGGCGGTCAATGGGAACGCCACGGACAACATTGGCAAATGCCATTCCCCATAAGGCCGTGACGAGAAGAGATCCGGCAAAAATGAGCCAATCCCATGTCGAACGCCACCGGGGGTCTGGATCTTGACTGCGGTATTCGATGCCCACTCCGCGTACAATTAACCCTAAAAGAATGAAAACAAGAGCCAGATAGAAACCACTAAACAGGGTTGCGTACCAGTTAGGGAACGCAGCAAACAGTGATCCCGCGGCTGCCACTAACCAGACTTCATTAGCCGACCAAATCGGACCAATGGCGCTGAGTGAAGCTCGTCGTTGACGGTCGGTGCGGTGAAGCCATGGGTGCATCATTCCCACACCATAATCAAATCCTTCTAGGATGAAGTAACCGGTGAATAATATGCCCACTAAGACAAACCACAATTCACGCAACCCCATCAGATCTCACCTTCCTCGTCTTAAAGATATTGGACTTAAATAGACATGGAGTGAATCGCCGCCTCACGTGCTTACGGTCGGGAAAGGCTATTGGTTTCTAGAAATAGATCGTCTCGGGGGCTTTCGTGTTGGTGCTGATCGGGGTCCGGATCCAATCCCCTGGCAATTTGCTTCTTCCACAAGTGGATTGCAGCATAGGCCATAGCCGCGTAAAAAACGACAAATCCTAACAGCGACAACTCAATATCGGTGGCTGGCACCGACGCTTTAGGCGAGACTCCCTGAGCCGTTAGTTGCAACCCGTACACCACCCAAGGTTGACGACCGACCTCCGTCATTATCCACCCGGCCGAATTGGCCAAATAAGGCAGCGCAATGGCCCCCGTGAGCAATTTTAAAAACCACGCTTTTTGCGTGAAACGATTCCTTTTTAGGAGGTACAAGGCGTAATAGGCTAATGCCAACATCGTCATGCCTGAAAAAACCATGATACGAAAGGAATAGAATGTCACCGCGACCGGCGGGATGTAATTGCCCGGCCCAAATTTGTGTACCATCTGCGCTTGCACCTGGTTAATCCCCTCCACGGATCCTGACAAGCGTTTGTAGGCTAAAATGGTCAACATTTCCGGAATTTGCACCTGAAAGGCATTGGTATGATTCTTCGCATCAATAATGGCCACAATGCTCCAAGGTGCATGTTTAGAACTGGTATTCCATAATGCTTCGGCGGCAGCCAGTTTCATGGGTTGAGCTTTAACTAAGTGAGCCGCTTGCGCATCGCCCACCACAATCACCAATACACTGGTAATAGCAGCAGCAATCGTAGAAATTTTGAAGGAACGAGCAAATGCTTCTTGATTTTTCTTGCGCAGAATCTGATAGGCACTAATGGCCAGCATAAAAAACGACCCCGTCAAAATCGCAGCAAGTTCCGTATGAGGAAATTCGACCCACAATTGCGGATTTGTCAACACGTCTCCTAAACTGGTCATGACAGCCCGACCGTCTCGAATGGCATAGCCAACGGGTTCTTGCATCCAGGAGTTTGCCGTCAAGATCCAAAACGCCGACAAACTTGTGCCCAGTGCCACTAACCAAATGGCTACGGCATGCGCCCTAGCGGACAGACGATCCCAACCAAAAGCCCAAGCACCAATAAACGTCGATTCCAGAAAAAATGCCGCTAATGCCTCAACCGCAAGAGGAGCTCCGAAAACAGCTCCGACAAATTTGGAATAAGTGGCCCAGTCTAAACCAAATTGGAACTCTTGCAACAAGCCAGTCACAACACCCACGGCAAAATTAATCAAAAACATATGTCCCCAGAATTTCGCCAGATCCCGATAGACCGGGTTTCTGGTCCGTACGTAGATTGTTTCCATTATGGCAATCAAAAACGACAGCCCGATCGTCACCGGAACAAAAAAGAAATGAAACACGGTGGTTACACCAAATTGCAATTCAGCCCAGCCTAATTGGGTCATCCGTTCCCCTCCCCTGTATAGCGACGATAACTAACAACTAAACCGCAGAATGTTTTGTGCAAATACCAACTCCAAATGGCTATAACCAGGTATAACATACAACGCCGTTATGGGGTCAGAGCCTATCGGGGCTAGATCTGTTCGACTTTTGTCCAGCTTGATACACTGTTGTTAGTAGTTGTGAACTATTTCACAAATAAACATGACCCCGAACCCTATACCCCACCGGAGAAAGAAGGGTCGTAGTAAATCCGCGTTTGTTGGTGGGACTCCTATATGCCCACCATGACCCGATCGGACGGGGTCTATCTCGGCACGGTGTTGGACTGGCCTGGTCTGCAGATGGAGGATGTAGGGTGGTGGCTGGACGTTATCGATCTCTGGGTTGCGGAACCGCGTTGGTCGCGGACGGAAGCGGTGATCGTGCGACGAGCCCTAGATGGTCAGCGCGGCGTGTGGAGTCGGCGGCTGCCGGATCTAAGCGAGTACCTCATCCCGATTATAACCTGACCGGAGGTCGAGGTCATACGAGTAATGAGGGGCAAAGGAGATAGATTTGAGTAGGGTGTACCTCACTTTTGTGACCCAATATGTGCTATGACAATATATGGGAGTTAATGGAGAGCCGAAACGTCATAATCTCCCCATACTGGCATCGTTCCGAATCACAGAGACGAAAAAGAGGGATCGCACGAATTACCCCACAGTGCCTCACAACCCTCGGGGTCTATCATGAAGAGGAAATATCCCGCTCCGATAGTGAGATTAGGCGACCGACCTCGAAGTTCGCGCATAGGACTGGGTGCGCCACCAGGCGTCCCAGTGGAGAGATCGATGCACAGCCCGTAACGTGGCCACCGCCTGAGCTCTAGGACGGGTCCACCGCATTCCGCCAGCACTCAGACGGTGTTTTAACAGGGATCCCGGAGCCGATAGGCAAGCCCATCCGGGCATAACGCAGATAATCCGTGCGCGTGTGCTGGTTATAGAAATATTGGGCATGGGTATGGCCGGCCTGAGGATCCGGGCATCTGGGCCGGAGCACTCGGCGAGCGCATCCAGGAGAGGACCCACTCCGTCCGCTTCCAAAATGTTGTTAAAGTGGGAAGCCCAGGTGCGTAGGGAGCCGTCCCGGAGCCGAATTGTGCGGCAACAAAGGCGATGCTCGCGCGCATGAAAAATATCCAGGGTGTTGACCAGAGGTTTGCCGGGCAAGTGGAGATGCGTAGCCCCCTCCGCCCCAATCCAATGGGCTAAATCGCCGAGCACTTGGATCAGGTGACAACGGGGAGCCTCCCAGCCGTTTTACACAGCACGGGCCTCCATCCGCGACCAAAATTCGGCACGGGATTCTACGCCCACATAATAATCGGGGGAGGCTAACTCTATCCCCAGGACCCCAGGCCTAAAGGAACCGCTGAGAGCGAGGGGGACGGCGACACCGACTTTCACGTCATGCCAGGCATGATCCTCGCGAAAGTGGACCATGGCCCCATCGGCGGCCACCATCAAGGCCTCAGGCTCCGGGCAGTCAGGCTTCCTAATCGCCCGGTCTCCGGGCCGCGACGGCGGCAATCGGGGTTTGCTCCCGCTGTTCCGCTTGCTGTCCCAGCCGCTCCGTGACTTGGCGGACCGTTCCCCATAGACGAGAACATTCCAGACACTTTCCACCGTCGCGGGAACCTCATCAAAGGGTCGATCAATGGCCTGCTCAATGACCAAACGCGCCAAGGCCGGCGTGAAATGTTCCGGCCCCAATCCCAAGGTGTCATCCGCCGGGGTCCACCCGCTGTGTCCGGCACCGCACACCCAATAGGGCCGCGTCCACTCTCATTCGCCAAACCGGATGGTTTTCTGCAAAGGGCGATGGCGACTTACACACCGCCTGGGCTTGCCGCAGATCGGACAGGTGGGGTGGGCTGGCATGGTGCTCGCTACCCTGGTCCGTCACCCAGCAGGTGACGAGGATCTGTCCACAGTGTTGCAACAATTCATCGATCAACCCCCCGATGGCTTCCAGATTCTGCACTTCCTGACGAATGCTGGCGGGAATGATGTTCTCCCATTCCGCCATTTTTTCTTGCATCGCCACCATAAATTCCGTCCAAATTTGGCGACTCTCCTTGCTCAACTCTTGCGATGCGCGTATCATGATGTTACAGCTCCTCTCTTGAGTTGGTGATTCCCTCTTGAGGAGCGACTTCGATATGGACCCGCAAAAATCCTTTGCACCCGGCCCATAAATTTTATGCCATAAATTGTCTGACATTACCATGAATTGCCTAGAATAAATTCTCTCACAAAAGTGAGGTACACCCGGATGCGAGCGTGGTGGCGGTGGATACCCGGGAAATGCGGCTTATTCGCCGGATTTCTTCTGCGTTTCGTGATATTCGTGGAGGTCAGATTCTCGGCCCCACCTTTGATTATGCTCACCGTTTGCTAGACTTTGACCTTCGTCAGGAGACTCCGGCGGGGCTTGACCGAGGTGCTAAAATGGACTCAAATATCGAATATTCGGATAGATCGTGTGGATCCCGACCTAATGACCGACCGGGCGGACTGACAACATGGGTGATGCCCGGTCCAAGTTGCAGATAAATTCCTAATATCCACCAAATCATCCCGAACACGAATGCTGTGAGGATAAACCCAGTTTTCACAGGGTGATGTGGAGGTGTTCGCTTCAGGCTTCCCACAATGATGGGAGGACAAATTGCGGGAGATACGGTCCACACAACATTCAATAATTTTTGTTGATAAGCTGATTTCCTCTCTCTGATTTCCTCTCTATAGAATAGACATTTAAGATAGGTTGGGGTTCACGTTCCAGTTCCCGTTCGCGTAAAAAGCAAAAGTGAGGGTTTCTGTTTGCTTGGATCCCAGAAGTCTTGAAAAGGTTCTTTTATTGATCGAGTAAGCTTCCGTGATCCCCATACCGGCATCGGCATGGGGGCGGTGCTGCAGCCATCAGCTTTTCGACAATCTGCCGTCCG
>JAKADI010000094.1 GCA_021820675.1 Bacillota bacterium
GATGTCTTGATAGATGGCGGGGATTCCTAAGAGCAACGGGAATAACACCCCATATAAAAAGCCGGTCTGATGGGCAAACGGCGAGGGCATGAAAATGACATCATCCGGTCCTAAGTGGAGAAAGTCGCGCTGAATCAACAGGCCGCGCAACAGGGTCCGGTGCGAATGCATCACGCCTTTGGGACGGCCGGTGGTGCCGGAGGTGAAGACGATTTCGGCGAGATCCTCATAATCCGGCAGCGAAATGGGGACCGCTTCGTCACGGAGGGTCGGGCGCATCATCGCGTCCAGGGTTGGGAATTCTTGTCCGCCCCGCATCCAAATGCGGAGATCGGGGTAGTCCTGCGCCAAATGATGCGCCATCTCGGTAAAGGCGAAACGGCGGAACGTTTCGGGAACGACCAGTAATTTGGCCCGGGTTTTGAACAAAATTTGCCGGACTTCATGTTCCCGGAAAATGGGCATGATCGGGCAAATCACGGCCCCCAGGTTCCACGTGGCCAGGGTTAAGGCCACGAATTCCCAGTTGTTCGGGAGTTCAACCGCCACGACGTCGTGCGCCCGGATCCCGGCGTCATACAGGGCACGGGTGGTGGCTTGGATGACCGGGGCAAACTGCCCAAATGTCCATTGCACTTCCGGACGCTCCAGACTGTGATCGACGATGTACAACGCGTCTGGCTGGGTTTCGGCCCATTGCTCGAAGTATTGCGGGATGACGCGGGGGCTATCCGCTATCTTTTGTTCATTCACTCGATACACCGCCTTTGCACTAAGAAGTTTGGGAAAAGGGGCCTGTTTCATCAAGAAGGTTGTCCATTGAGATGCTTATGCAGCGCCGCCGGGGTTTATCCCTGTTAGCGCAAAAGTCATGAGCTCAAGTCTATGGGAATAATCCCATTTGGGCGTCAACAGACAACCGTATTGATTGATTTCATATACGTAGCGTAAGTCCTATAAGGCCCTCATTAAATCTGCCGCCCAAGCCGACCGAAGTATCGGCAGAGGGCGCCATGGTACGGTTTTGATACCTGCCGCGGGTTTATCCTTAATCGTCTTAGATGCCCATGCTCCTCAGGTATCCGGTATGGATGGGCTCTTTAAGCCCCGTCTATTATGATAGACTACTCACTTGTATGAGATCCAGTCTTTAGGAGGGGCCTCCGCCTCGCCGCGTAGGGTTGTGTTTGGTTATTTCTCCCGTGAACCAAGACTCACGGTTAGTGCCCGTGCCTGAACCGTTGGAACGCCGAGCGTGCCGTGTCTGTCCTATATTTTTTCTTCAGCAGTGTCACGGTGGTGCCCCATTTCGGCGATCAACACGTATCGCCCACCCTTGTCTAGTTATTGGGGGGTAGAATTGCACCCGCCGGGGAAACGCAACGACCTCCTGGGATCTGTCCCTGGGCGCAATTAAGAAGAGAAACGGGTACAAGGGGGGTGATTGGAAAAGGGAGAAAGGTTATGATATGAAATTTCATTCCTCACAAACTTGACGTGCACCCCTCTATTTGGCGCTTGTGTTTTAATATGTTCATCGCCCCGGGTAGAATGTTCAAGTCCATGATGATATAACGGGACTGCCCTAGCTGTTGGCGGCAAGAATTGGTTGTGAGGCTTGTCAGGGCCAATAATTTCTGAGCTTTTATGCTAATCTGATAAGTGTCACGAAGAAGGAGGGGCAAGGGTGGACCACCATGACAAACCGACGACGAACGGGGATTCGCGACTAGACTGGGGCGGCGTGTTGCCTGAAGCGCGCAGCGCCATGATTGGGTTGGAGCAAGTTGCGCGTAAGGCGGGATTACCGCGGCCTTTGCTAGAATTAGTGAAAGTCCGGGTATCGCAAATGAATGGCTGCAGCTATTGTCTCGACATGCACACAAAGGAGGCCCGGCGAGGCGGTGAAAGCGAACAGCGGTTGTATGCCTTGGCAGCATGGCATGAGACGCCCTTTTTTACGCCACGGGAACGGGCCGCATTATTCTGGGCCGAGGCATTGACGAACATTGCCCAGGGCGTTCCGGACACTGTATATTCCGCGGTCAGCGAGCACTTTTCCGATCATGAGATCGTGGCTTTGACGTCGGCCGTGGTGGCGATCAACGCGTGGAACCGCTGGGCCATCAGTATGCGCACCGAACCTGGAACTTATCGTCCCGACTTGACGCAATAAGACGGGAAAGCGGCCATGGACGATTTGACATTTGACGCAAGAGAACGGCAGCGTCTGGGCCAGGAACCTTGTGGCCCGATTATGGAAGCGTTGGCCCAATTAGAGCCCGGCCAGACTCTGATGGTCATTAATACGTTTGAAACCAGACCCCGCGAACGGGTGTGGGAAGGGCGGCGTTATTGGGCGACGGTCCATCAGGAAGGACCGGAGCATTTTGGGGTGCGTCTTGTGAAAGATCCAAAATTACGGCCCGGCGACGTCCCTGCCGTGGACAGACGGGACAGCCGCTGGATCTAGCGTTGTTGCCAGTGGCTTCGGTATTACGCAAGCTTACACGTGGTGAGCGTTTTGCCGTCTTACTCAGTGGCGATCCCGGCTCCTATGTGCAAGGCGTGATCAAAGCGGGAGCGACACCCGACCCGGATCCGGGAGACTGTCGACTTCTGATTACGTGCATTTATTCGACAAATGCACCGCATATCCTATGACTTAACGGCACTAAGATGCCGTGTTCTCGGGGACCGCAACGGAGACGTCTTGCTTCAGTGAGAATTTTTCGGAGAGGGCTAAGACAGCTGCAAGATCTCTCGAATATCGTCTTCGGTGATGACGGGAACATCCTGCCCCTGGGTGTTAATGACTTGGTCGATGAGGTTGCGCTTTTTTTCTTGCAAGACATAAATTTTTTCTTCGATCGTCCCCTGGGTTACCAGACGGATGACCTGTACGACTTTTCTTTGGCCAATCCTGTGGGCCCGATCCGTCGCCTGAGATTCCACGGCCGGGTTCCACCACAAGTCATAGAGAATCACGGTGTCGGCTCCCGTGAGATTCAGACCGGTACCGCCCGCTTTCAACGAGATCAAAAATAAGGAACGCTCTCCGTCATTAAAGCGGTTGACTAAGTTCAGCCGTTCTTCGACCGGGGTGTCGCCATCCAGGGAAAAATACGGCCATGCCCTCTCATCAAACGCTTGGGCGATCAACGACAACATCGAGGTAAATTGGGAGAAGATCAGTAAATGGCGCCCAGATGCCAAGGCTTCTTCGACCAATTCCAGCAGCAAATCTAACTTGGCTGAAGAGCCCCGGTAATTGTCTACGAACAGTCCCGGGTGGCAACAAATCTGTCTCAGCCGGGTCAAAGCGGTTAAAATTTTGATCCGGCTTTTTTGAAAACCGGCCTGGGCCAGATCTTTCTGTGTATCTGCCTGGACTTTCTCAAGGTAGGCTAAATAGACGGATTTTTGTTCGCGAGTCAACTCCGTGGTTTTGACGGATTCGATCTTGTCCGGCAAATCTTTGAGCACATCTGACTTCAACCGCCGCAGAATAAACGGGCGGACGCGCTTGGCAATGACAACCGGGGCCATCTGCGAAAATTTTTGGCGGCTTCCCAAAAGTTCCGGAAAGACCACACGAAAAATGGACCAGAGATCGCCCACAGAATTTTCCAAAGGAGTGCCGGTCAAGGCGAAACGACGGGCGCTTTTCAACTGCTGGGCTGCCTGAGCCACCTGGGTGCCGGCATTCTTCAAGGTTTGCGCCTCGTCGAAGATGATGGCATAAAAGGAGTGTTTGCGGTAATAGGCGAGGTCTCGACGCAAAAGGGGATAGGAGGTGATGAAAACATCCATTGTGTGATCCGCCTTTCGGGCGAGATGTTGCTGGCGCTCGTCCGGTTCGCCCGCAATGACCTGGGTCTTCAGTTTTGGCGCAAACACCTCAAACTCCCGGTGCCAGTTATAAATCAATGAAGCCGGAGCTATCACCAATGCGGGTTCGGTCCAGTTGCCCGACTCTCGTTCGGCCAACAAGAAGGCAATGCTTTGAATGGTTTTGCCTAGGCCCATATCATCAGCCAAAATCCCGCCGAACCGGTACTGGCTTAGCATGGTCATCCACAAAAATCCTGCTTGTTGATAGTCTCGCAGTGTCGCCTGAAGACTGGATGGCGGATTGATGTCCAGGTTGTCCGGATGGCGTAAGTCATCGAGCCATCGCCTTAAGGATTTGCCCAGCTGCCATCGGCTTTCATCAGACGGATGTGGATCAACCAGGGACAACGCGTGGATTGCGGGAAGGGTGAACTCGCTTTTGGCAATTTGGGCGGGGCGGATATCGATTTGCTCTATAATCTGACGCGCCGCCTGGAAATCCGGATCTTCCAGGGAGAGAAAACGCCCGTCGGTCAGCCTATAATAGCGGCGTTTTTCTTTGAGGGCGCGAAGGACAGCAATGATCTCCTCTTCTTCAAGATCCCCCATGTCAAAGGAGACATCTAGCCACGAGCGCCCGCTATCGAGTTCCATGCGCACTTTGGGTACGGACGGCAGGTGGTGAACCGGAGAAAAAGCGTCCGTGACGCGAATGTCGGCCCAGGTGGCCCACTCCTTGAGGGTCACTTGGACAAATTGATAAATGGCCTCTTCGTCGGTGAGCACGAATCGGCCTTCTTTAGGAATAAAGCCGGCTTGTTGGACACGTTGTATCACCTGAGCTTCCCCCGGCGCATCACGCCGGATAATCTGGGAGGAGGGTTCTTGTGTCATCTCGCCATAGACAATAACGGCAGTGCCGTAGACAAAGTGGATCTCGGCCTGGATCTGCTCCCCAAGCCAGTCCAAGTAGATTCGCGGCTCTAGCGGTTCGGTGGTAATTTGGGAGGCTATTTTGGGAGCGAGTTTCAGCGTGCCGAGATTCTCCAGTTGGGGCAATACCGAGCTGACTAGCTGTTCCATTTCCTCTTCATTTAAGGGCACACGCACACGGGAAGAGGGTGAGGAAATCTGCAGCAGCTGGTACACCAAATCGGCGTCATGACGGGGCAGACCAAAAACTGTTGAATCCATGATGGCTACACCATATTGGGGACAAAGGATGACAGAGGGTTTGTCATAGGACAAGACGTACCCGGTGTCTTCCAACGGATCAATCGCAAAGGATAGGGGAAGGGGATCTTCCGTGAAACAAAGCGGCGTCATGCGAGCCGACCACAGAGCCGTGACCTGGGGCAACACCGGCAAGATCTGATCCCAAATGAGCGGCGGAATATCGAGAGTCCGCTCTGAGAAGTACCGGGATCCCCGAAAGCCATAGGATGTGTTCATATTGAGATAATAGGCGTGTTGGTCCAAAGTTTGGGACAATGCCTCAAGGATCTGCCGGTCGGGAACGCTAAACTCGTGGACCTCCGGGTCATAGGTAAAACGCTTGGAGAAGGAATGCGGTTTTCCTTGGCGGACTTCCTCTAGAAATTGGGCTAACTTCGGGATTATGTAGAGTTTTTGACTCGTGCCAATTCGCATTTCCACCGTGATGATGGGTTGTTGTCGCAAGACGTCCGTTCCGATCAAAAACTGCACCTGAAGCAGTTCTTTGGACGCAGGCGCTTGTGCGACCGGGTGACGGGAGGCAAAAACGCGGAAAAATTGCTGGGTAGAGCGAGATTTCGGGGGCAAAGGGTCGATAGAAGGCTTTTTTGGGGAAGGTGAGGGCTGTGCCAATTCGATGAGTGCCGCTGCAATATGTTTACATACGCCATGCCGGGGAAACGCCGGACAATCGCAGTGGCTGCTCATAAACCGGCCGTCGATCCCATAAAACAAGCTCACGTCATATAAATCACGGCCCTGGACCTGGGCCCGGATAATATGCGGATCTAAGCGATCGGCGTGAATATCTGAAACCCGCCCCGCTTTGGCGTATTGATGGCCGCGTTGATAAAATACGGCGCCACAATAGGTCAAGACATCATTCGGTTTCATAGTCTGTAGGGCAAAACTTTCGGCCACGATAGAGCCTCCCGATATCAATTTGGTTGCTGAGGCGGCAGATCGTCATGGACCTGTCAGAAGCCGCGTTTTTGTGCCCGCCCGGTTCACTTGCCCTGTCAAGAGGGTAAAGCACGAAACCCAAAAGGGCACCGTTCGATGTGACTCATTAAATTATCCAAAGTTGTCTCGTATTTGTCTAGGACTGCGGTGTTCTATGAGAATTTCTCCACAAGGGGTATTGGATCAGGATGGTGTCCACGCATCCGTCTGGCCGGTGACTGCCGATTGGGCGTTTTTGCTTGATCCACCTTTTCGAGAGGATGTGCAAAATCACCCGTCCTCAAACGGGTGAAAAGAGCCAATTCTTTAGCCTTCTTGTCTATTGTATACGAAAGCCATGCAAAGGAACGGTAAGGGGGGTTCCAACGATCGGTTGGGCGTGGATGGCGACCCTAGGGCGTAGTGTCTGCTATCACATTCTCTAATCCATAAGAGATCCCCCGAAGCCATGACCAAAGGCCAGGTGGGATTACCTGGGGTCCGAGTGTTCACATGGCAAAACAGGAAATTAATTTAAAGAATATATTGACGATTCAATGGGGGTTTGCCATGATAGGGGTGGAATTCGTATTTCGTATGCGATAAGCGATGAGGAGGTTGCCACTGTATGTCCCGGCTTGGGCCGAT
>JAKADI010000095.1 GCA_021820675.1 Bacillota bacterium
TGTTCCATTAAGAACGTTCTAGCGTGCCTTCCCAGTTCCCTACTTCCCAAGATGTCGGTGCCCATCCACGTCTTTACATCAATAGTTTGAAGACTCTCGATGGCATTCATTAATCCTCGACCTCCCATAGATCGTCATCACCCAAATCGTCCGGATGTCCAAGAATCTCTTCCATATCTAACTTCTTCCGTAAATCCAAAGTGCAACTAATTGTCGTGCCAGGCCACGAGATAGGTATTTCGCTAATCTCAACGTTTTGTTGCTGGATAACTGCTATAGCCCTTCCACTAATAACCACGAGTCTTGCGTGGCGGCCACTATGGCTCACGATCATTTTAACTAAGTATAACCCATTTCCAGCGCCATCAGTCCCTTTTTTGGAGGACCATCCCTTTCGGAGGCCTAGTTCTAGGGCCTCTGTATCAGGGGACTTCCATGTCGGAATGGATTCGTGGATACTTCCGGAGAAGCCAATCCCGGTATCACACACTGCAATCTGAACAACGTCTTTGCTAGGAAACACCTGCGCAAATACTAGCCCGCCGTTAGGAGCCATTGCATGAACGATCACGTTACCTATCAACTCGTTGAGAGACCAACTCGTAGCCCATTGGACTCCCTGTTCCAAACTCGATCGTCGTAAAATACTCTTGATGTCGTTAACTACGCGCTCGATGCCGTCGTGTTCCTGGACCCAGACCGCTGGAATAAATCTGCCATCTGCATCATGCTCAAAGAACTCTAAGCGATCGGTAAACCCGAACATGTCCGCAAATCTCATACGTTGCAAATAAGAATAAACCGTAGAATCAGGAGGAACGGTGTGCCACTGACTCATGGCAGCCAACGTCGCAAGAGGTGCTACACCTCCTGGCTCGACCCATTCAAGCCGACTGAAAGAAACGTCGCATCGACGCTCACATATCAACCGATTGATCCACTGTTCTCCCCTCATTAAGCCATCTATTAGGGTATCTTCCGTCAACTGTCTAGGAATTGATATCATGTCGTCTCCATTATACTTTTACACTTTTATTTCCGAATAAGCATAACGGAGCCAGTTCTTCGAATGCAAACTGCTTGTCTGAGGGATATTGGATCTAAGATGTCGGAATCACCGGACCAATCGTCAGGTGGCGGACGCTAACCTTTGCGGGACTAACCGGCTTGTTTGTCCCGTAAAAGTCGCGACGGCTTCCAGTAGTTAGACCCGTAACAAGTCTTGCGCAGTGTTAGATATTACCACTAACGCGGTGCAGGAGTATATGAAGAAACGAGCGAACAACCCTCATAGATTTGCAGGATTCCCTTGAGCGCCAAAGCGTTCGTGCGGAAAGCACATTGCTCCCTCAGGAATCTTGTGCCAAAATGGGGTTCACTGAACACTAGACTAAAAATGCCTATGTCGTCATCACTCAAATCACAACGGTCGGTTGCCGGTGGGACGTCTGTGACGGCCATAGGGATGATCCCTGAAGTCGCCAAGCGCTGGTCCATACTGGGGCCGCGTTGGCGGAGGACGTCCGCGATCGCTGTAAGCGTCAAATCTTACCCACATTCCATTCCGCGCGGTTGAACCGCATACTTGAGTTAACACACCGATTAAAGGAGTGAAATACCGATGACGACCCCGGAATGTGAAACGCTCCAACAGGTCTGGTATGCGCGGATACAGGTGGCCTCAGTGGGCCCCAATGGTGTCAGCCGCGCGGGCTCAAGGTGAAGCCACGGCACTATTGGTTAAGGATGAAATCCTCAACACAATTGCACCTCGAGGACTCGGGACGTATTTTAAAAAACTTCCCTATCGTCCTTCGGTTTCCCCGGCGATCCAGGCAAACAACCGACGGAATTTCCTCGATCCGCGATTCCACGTGATAGGCGCGATCTTCTTCGCACGTCAGGCAATATTTCGTCATCTCGTTCACTTCTGGGCCGTAATGAATATTGGAGTCGAAACTTGGCCTCATGAAAAGACAAACAAACACACCCCCGGTCGTCGTCGCATTTCAATTTGACGTAGAGCTCGATTCTCCCGCGTGTCGAATCACGATCCAAATTCAGGCCAGCGACGTAGTGGTCTGGAGTCAGAGCAAGGGCAATTCCTGAAACCGGACATTGGTATCCTATGATACACTCTGCGAAGAAAAGATGACCCGCAAGATGGGGTATAACGATTCGTGATTTTTTCTGCCCTAAGATATTGTGGTGTACCGCAGTTCGTGGGCCTTCCTCGCCACCTGAAGCCAAACCAGGCCGGGTTTTTGCCTATGGTTACCCCGACTTTGCTTAGGACGGAGAAAGCGTACTACTTGTCCGAGCAACACGAGCCCCTCGCAGATGCCCTCGCATTGGGCCCCATTTGAATCGCTTCCAACCGCAGGGTTAAGTCTCGTGCTCGATTCCATTACGCCATACACGGCCTGTACCAACGGGAGGGACACGGGTACCGCGATTCCCACCATTTTTGTCCCGGCAAAAACGTGCAAGTCGTAGCAAACTATGGCACACTAGAGGCGGTCGGCATAGTTTCTTGGATTACCCACCACCACTTCAAATAGGTGACAGAATGAAGACAACACACATAGGACTTTTAGGACTAGGAACGGTAGGAAAAGGTGTAGCCGAGGCTCTCAGTCATCAACACTCGGTGGTGATTGAAAAGATTTTGGTTCGCTGCACCGATCGTTATCATGCCGACCTTCCGCTCACAACCGATGTACGGGATATTCTCGAGAACCCCGAGATTGACATCGTAGTCGAAGTGATGGGAGGCATCGAACCAGCCCACACGTATCTTGTTGCGGCCCTAGAGCAGGGCAAATCGGTCGTTACGGCCAATAAAGAAGTGATCGCCCGGTTTGGACCCGAACTGATGACTTTAGCCCGTCAAACCCATACCACTTTATTATTTGAAGCCAGCGTCGGGGGTGGCTTGCCCATTTTGGATGCGTTAACATGGCACCTGCGTACCATGCCGATCCATGCTATTGAAGGGGTGGTAAATGGCACCACAAATTTCATTTTACATCAAATGGAACAGGGGATGAATTTTTCCGAGGCACTAAAACGGGCTCAAAATCTAGGATTTGCTGAACAGGATCCTTCGGCCGACATCGATGGCTGGGACAGTGCCCGGAAGTTAGCCATTCTATCCGGTTTGGCATTTCATACCTGGATCCACCCCGACCAAGGGCAGGTTACCGGAATTTCCCATGTTCGAAGCTCTCACCTCCAGCGACTCACGCGAATGGGATTCGGTATGCGATTGGTAGGCCGTGTCGAGCGGCATCCCACATCTCTTGGATTCGTGGTCGCTCCAACCGTGTATCCACTGGGCCACCGGTATCTGACTTTAACGGGATCCCAAAATGCCGTAGGCATCGTATCAGATGCGGGCACGACCTGGATTGAAGGTCCGGGAGCTGGAGGATTGGCCACCGCCACCAGCATCGTTTCCGACATCCAGCGCATCCGCTTTATGATTCCAGACCGTGAACCGATCCGATTTGAGAATCGTCGGCTGGACCATATCGACGATGCGTATCTAGTCTTTGCCGAAGACCCGAACCAAATATTACCCATTATCCCCGAAACATTGAAAAGCGGCCCGGGTTTCCTGATCTTACCGTTTCCGCTTCCCCCGGAAGAAGGATTGGTACAGTACCGGTACCGCGCAAAATAGGGCGGCTAAAGCCGCCCTATTCATGGGGCTACAAGTGGTGCCGGAGTTCTTCTTCAGCCAGTCGGATAGCTTCGCGTACCAAATTCCCGCATTGTCTGGCGGGAACGCCACCCCATCCTTCCCGGCGAACAATATCGTCCACTCCCAGTCGCTCACCAAGTTTCATTTTTGTGGCCTCGGACAGGATTTTTGCCAAGTTACCACCCCCCGCCTTATTGTCCCACGGAAGCCTGCTTGCATACATCCCAGGCCTTCTTACCCTCAAATTCCCGGCGCCTTTCCAGGTACGGGAAAAAATCCATATAAGGCCCGGTAAAGGGTTTTAAAAAACAGCACTCGGTGAACAAAATTTTTTGTTTCCACAAAAGGCACACGGGTTGTAGATGTAGTGGAATGACTCAACAATCCTTGACGGATCCAGGAACGAACATTGCCAGAGCCTGCATTATACGCCGCCAGCCCCAGCACTTCATTTCCTTGGTAACTCCGCAGCAATTGATTTAAATACCACGTGCCTAAATGGATATTCACCGCAGGATCATATAAATCACCCGTTTGAATCGCGCGGTGGTCCGCTTTGCTACTAACCCACTGGGCCGTCGAGGGAATCAGCTGCATCAGCCCAACAGCCCCTTTATCACTAACCGCATCAGGGCGAAAACTACTCTCCACCCGAATGACCGCCGCCACCAGATAGGGACTTAAATGGTTCGCCTGCGCTTCTTGCCAGATGACGGATCGGTAAGGCATCGGGGCAATGTACCGATACAGCATAGCCACCAGCAAGACAGCTACACTGATCCAGAAAATCCAGATTTTGGGCAGCCTTATTCCGTTATGTTGAGGTTGTGCCATAAGCGTGTCACCTGTTCTGTTAGAAGATCCAAAGATCCCTGATTGTCAATAATATGGTCGGCATAGCGAATTTTTTCATCGATCGGCATCTGTGAGCGAATTCGCCTCAGCGCCTCGGCTTCCCCCAAACGGTCCCGGCGGATGACGCGCTGCAACTGAAGATGCATGGGCGCGTAAACCACCCAGATTTCATCCACCACCTCGTGCCAATGCCCTTCTATCAAAAGCGGAATATCCAAGACCACGACGGGGTAGCCCTGTTGGGAAAGCTCGGCCACACGCTGTGCAATGTGTTGCCTGACGACCGGGTGCACCAAGCCGTTAAGGTCTTGCCGTTGCGCCGGGTCTCTAAAGATTCTGCGGCCCAGTTTTCGACGCAATATTTGCCCGTTAGGGCCCAAAATGCTCCATCCGTAGTGACGCCGCACGGCTTGCCACAAGGCTTGGCCGCGCTGTTGCAGATCATGGGTCAAGGCATCGGCATCGATTACCGGTGCCCCCAGCTCGCGTAAAATCCGGCTGACTTGGGACTTGCCTGTGCCAATACTCCCCGTCAATCCAATGACTCGCATCGAAGATCCTCCCGCATTCCCGAACTACGATAGGTCCATCCTCTTTTATGGTTATGGGACAGAATGCCAATCCAAAACTTGATTTTCAAAGCCGATAGCGTGGGGCGCCCCTTGCGAAAACAACCAAAAACTGGATTCGGGGACTAGTGGAATCTTGAGGCTATGAGGAAATTGGCTGACGATCCCTAAATAAGCCGAAATTTTCCCGGACCGAGCCAGGTGAGTCAGATTCGTGCTCGATGTGGGCGATATAGCCACCTGGTGGGGATAGCGTGTTTGTAAAGTACTGGCCAGCTTCAGGGCTTCGGGGTTCGTGTTACTCACCCAAATGGTCAACGGGGAAGCCCCAGACTTCGTCGCAGTTCCGTAGCGATATCGTGCGGTTAAGGGTTTTAACGACCCTCTAAAGGCCTGGCGTATGCTCTGAGACCATGCAATCTGCGGCAGTGTCAAGTGTTTTTGCGCCGTATTCACATACAAAGAAATCACCCCAGGCAATTGAACGGGTTCGACATGACGGACTTCTTGGGTGGTTAACTGGCTAAGCTGCCCGGGATTTAAAGGCACAGCGTTGACCAGGTGATTTTGATAGGCCAACAAAGCTTGGGATAATGACGGATACCACACCAAGTCGACCGCTTGAGGACCGGTTCCGGACACCTTGCTAAAATCCAGGGCAGAATGGGGTGTCCACTGGATTAATTTATATCCGCCGCTTCCGATCAAATTCATAAACTGCCAATTCGCTCCCCCTTGCGCTTGGTCTGACACCGGCACAATCGCCAAAGCCGGATTGGCAAGATTTTTGAGAAACGCGACCCCCGCCGGATGCTTCAACGTCAATTGCAGACTATTGGGCCCCGTGACTTGAATACCCTGCAGGTATTGGGTTTTCCCCTGCTCGAATCGCTTCACCCCCACCACGTCCGCCAAGAGAGTACGAGCGGTGGACGAATCTATCGGTGCGACCAAAGGCCGCACTAACGCTTTGGCTACCATATCCGGCGTAACCAGTTCCCCATTGCTAAGCGTGAGATGCCGTAAGCGAATCGTCACGGTGACACCGTGATACGTCACGGAACTGGCCAGTCCCGGCACGACTGTTCCACTAGGAGAAATATCGAGCAAGGTTTGAAAGACATTGCTGGCTACTTGCCAGTCTGCCGAATTCGACGCCAGGGCCGGATCCAGGTTGTTGGGATTTTGAAAAATTGCTTCCGTAAAAACATGATTGACCACGGGCTGCAACTTAGCTTGGGGTTCATGGATTAACAACGCCGGCAAAAAAGCTATCACGAGCAATAGCCACGGCCATATTCGTCCTCGCATTAGACCAACTTCCCTGGCAATTTGTCCAATTGTTGCGCACTCAGACTCTTTTCCGAAATGACATTGATCCGATATTTCGAGTGCTCTTGCGGAATCAACTCAACCTCGCCTCGCACAAGATC
>JAKADI010000096.1 GCA_021820675.1 Bacillota bacterium
CGGACGAGCGTTTTGGCGAAAAGGCGTGTGCCTATGTGGTGGTCAGAGCCGGCGAGGCATTAACCTTTCATGAATTGTCGCATCATTTGTTGCAGCAACAGGTCGCGAAGTTTAAGTGTCCCGAGCGTTTGGAGGTGGTTGATGAGTTCCCCCTCAGTGCGGCGGGGAAGGTTTTAAGGCGGGATTTGCGTACGGATATTGCCCGCAAATTAGCCGAAGAAAAGCATTCGGGTTCTACGTCGCCATAGTATTTGTTTTAGGCAGGGTATCTTGCCAAAAGCATTCGGGGTGCAACCGCGAAAGAGGAGAGGGTAACGTGTCCAAGCCAGGGAGAGAAAAATTACCGTATCTATTTCAGGATGGTCATATCGGAAAATTTGTCACTACCAACCGCATTAAATATGGAGCGTGTTGCGTTTCCAATTACAACACCCGCGATGGCTTCATTACTCCGCGGGAACTGGCCCGCACGCAAATCATTGCGCAGACAGGGTGCGGAATTATTACGAACCAAGGCGCCTATCCTGACCCTAAGGGGGAGGGGAAGGCCTATTTTCGGCAAATTGCGCTATTTGACGATAAGTTCCTTCCCCAATTTGAAACCATTGCTGGATATATCCACGACCAGGGTGCCGTGGCCATTCAGCAAATTCTGCATGCGGGACGATACGGCGGGATTGACCTCGGCTATTGTGTGCAACCCTCCGTGGTGCCGCAAACATTACCCCACTTTCGCCCACCGCGAGCAATCTCCAAAGCGGAGATTCGGCAGACGATTCGCGAGCACGCTGAGGCTGCGGCGCGATCTCTTCGAGCCGGATTTGATGGCGTGGAGATCACGAGTTTTATGGGCTACCTACTGGCCAACTTCAATTCACCCTTCACCAATAAGCGTCATGATGAATATGGCGGAACAGTGCAAAACCGAGGACGGTTTATGCGGGAACTGATTGAGGAGATTAAGGCCGCTATCGGTGACGATCATCCTCTTGTTGTCCGTTTGAACGGGGCCGAACTGATGGATCGTTGGGGTGGCAGTTCGGAAGACGAGTGCTTTGAACTCATGCGAATGGCTGCTGAGAGCGGCGCAGATATGATTAGCGTGACCGTGGGGTGGCAAGAGGCTCCGTCATCCTCGATTGGCCGAGACGTTCCCCCAGGGCATTGGAATTACCTGGCGGCTCGGGCTAAACAGTTGCTGCCCGATGTACCGATAGCCTTTGGAGTGCGATTGCCGGACCCGGTCATGGCTAATGCCTGTATCCAACACGAGGAGTTTGACTTTTGGGAAGTCTGCCGTCCGTTGTTGGCGGATCCGGAATTGGTTAATAAAACGACCGAGAATCGGTTGGACGAAATCCGCCCCTGTATTGGCGCTCTTTTGTGTCTTTCTCGGCTCTTCCGTGATCAGCCCTATCAATGCGCGGTCAATCCGGTCCTAGGTCACGAAGGGGAGCCCTCCCACACCTTGTTACCCGCTCCGCTAAAAAAGAACATCATGGTGATTGGAGCCGGTCCGGCCGGGTTAGAGTGTGCGATTGCCGCGTCCCGGCGCGGCCACAGGGTCGCGATTTACGAGAAAGGTTCTGACTTGGGCGGCCATTTGGCCGTATGGGCCACCTATGACAAGGCGCATCCTGAAGATCTCGAGAAATTGATCGCGTATTATCGCCGCATGGTCGATAAATTTGGTATCACCATACACTATCAAACGGCAGTCAATCCCCCACTCATGCGTACGGTACTCCATCAGTATGACGTGGCAGTGGTGGCGACCGGCGCCACGGTGGATCCCGCGGTGATGGCGATTTTAGAGGGAGGTGCAGATCAGGGTCCTGCTGTCTACGGCCCAGCAGATACGATTGTGTCCGTGCCACGGGTCGTAGTGTTGGGTGGGGGCAAGGTCGGTTTGACAGTGGCGGAGCATTTGGCGATGGCGGGCACGGCGGTGACGGTGGTGGAAGAAGCGCCGCGAATCGCACACGATGTGGTGCCATCGTGGAAATGGCGCCACAGTGCCTGGGTACAGGAACTCCACATCACCACACTGACGAAATCCCGGATCACAGGTGTGACCAATGGCGGAGTGGAAATCGTGGATGGTCAAGGCGAGAGACAGGTGATAGCAGCGGATGCCGTTGTGGCAACGGGCCCGAGACTACCGGAGCAACAACTGCTTCATGACCTCGAATTTTTGGTCGATGAACTGTACGTGGTTGGGGATGCCATGGCCGCCCGTAGTTTACATCAGGCCGTTCATGAAGGATACCGGCTGGGAGCGCGCATTTGAGATCACATTTCTTAAATATGTTAGGATGTGGACAATCGCTTTTCACGACCGCCGTCAACTGATTGCCCAAGCGCCTCGCATATTGGCTAAGTCGTCGTCAATCCGGGTCAACGGCGACAATTCCACCCAGTCTGCGGGCCACAACGGATCGTGCGCTTGCCAGCCCAACCCAGTTTGCGGGTAGACTAAGAGCCTGTGGTACTCGGCCAATTGACGATCACGTACTCGGATGTTTCGATGAAGACCTGCACATCCCCCGAACGTGCTGGCCTAGCCCCAATCGATAACGATTTCCATGGAGACAACCTCCTTAGTAGACCCTCTCAAGGGCGCACGAGCCCCTATTCCCCATACGGACTCGGGACCGAAAATGGACCGGTATCTGAGGGATTCTCTGGGGTTACAGATTCCCCGAAAGGCCAATCTTTACGGGCGGTCGATTCGCGAGGATCAGAAGCCTTTCCCAGGAATGGGTACATCCATCGACTTCATGATGGACAAAGGATTGAACGAAGTCCAGTGGCTCGTTGCAATCTTTGACAAAGTTATTTGCCAGTTATCTACCACTGAGACTAACAAAGGAGGAGCAGATCATGGAAGCAGCGGAAGGATTAAGGGATCTGCAAAAATGGTTACACAGCCTAGGCCATGAGATTTCATCCAAAAGTCCGGTCGAGGCCCGTGCCACAATTGGCGTGGTAATGGAGGGGGTTGTCGAGGCAGAGCAGGGGACAGTGTTGATATGGGAGGCTGGTGCGGGAGAGGATGCCTTGTACTACCGCCAATTTACTGGCTGGGCATCGGTGCGCACGGATCTGTTCTTTGTGGTTGATGACACGGCCCGAATGGTATTAGTCGATACACGTGACGGTACAGCGTCTATGCATTTGAAAGAGATGCTCCGACATGGACACGTATTGTTTTATAGTTTGACCGCTGAACCTTTGCTTCAAGATAAGGGGTTCGGGGACTTTCTTGAGGATTGTGGCGTAGGATTTCTGGGAGCCTGTCGTTAGGGGGATGCCATATGATATTCTTCAATCCCGGCGGTGGCCCCGAACTGGCTTGCAATGTGTGTGGATGTCGGTGGTTTGACCGCGTTATGAATACTTGTTACGAATGTGGAACTTCGGTGCCTGACGAGGAGGTCGTGGCGTTTGAACGGGTCTTGGCGGCACATGCCAACGATACAACGCGGGGAAAGTTCCGCGATTAAGGGCCCGAGGAGACGACGAGGAAGGATTGTGATCCCATGCAGAGGGGCCACAGGGTACATGATTCAGTTATTGAGGTGCGAGACGGTGGCGGTAGAATTTTGACAAAATAGATAATACCCAAAGGTTCACCAGGGTTATGAAAGGAGACACAGAAAAATGCTCCCCCCTTTTGGACACTTGGAATCTGAAGAACGCCTTAAGATTCAGGCGGTTACCTTGGGCCAGGCACCGGCAGAAGGTGCGGTGATGAATGCGAAGATCATGCTGGTACAAAGCGGTGAAATTTTCTCGGGTCATATTGCCTGGGTTTCCGGGCGCATCGCTTACGTGGGCCAAGACACGTTTTGGTTGGGCGATCAGACAAAGGTTGTCGATGCGCAAGGGTTGTACGCCTTGCCCCTGTTCATGGAATCCCACTCGCATCCGTGGGTTGGCTATAATCCGGATACCTTAGCCCGAGCCTGGTTAGCCCGAGGAATTGGATCCGCCGTAGCGGACACCTTGGACCTTCAGCTTCGCTTGCCTGCAACTCAACTGTTGTCCTTGCTTCAGGCTTTGGAACGCAGTCCGTTTACCTGGTTATGGTCGGCTCGGCCCTTTGGGCAAGGAGGCCAACGCGGAGAAGCCGGATTTGTCGGTGACATCTTTGAAGCGTTAATGGACTACCCCCGTACTGTGCAGGTAGGAGAGTGGACGGACTGGCCTCTGTTATTAGGCGATCAAGCCGTGGCTAGGCGCGTAGACGGAATGTTGCGACGGGGACTCAGGCTCGATGGCCATGCTCCGGGGGCCAGCGCTCAAAAAATCTCGGCTCTAGCCGTTTCCGGGATTAGCGCGTGTCATGAGGCCATCACGGCCGATGAGGCTCTTATTCGCTTGCGGGCGGGCCTCTGGGTCATCTTGCGCCATAGTTCACTGCGTCAAGACTTGGGGGAGTGGTTGCAGTTGGCGGCGACTCACCCGAACCTGAATTGGTCGCGATGTCTTTTGACCCATGACGGAGCCAATCCGAGTTGGGTTGAACGGGAAGGGGGGGTCGATGGTATCGTGGCTCAGCTCATTGACGGCGGTATACCGGAAATGACGGCCGTTCAGATGGCGACAATCAACCCGGCGACTTATTGGGGCATCGACCACGCGCAAGGCATGATTGCCCCTGGCCGATTGGCGGATGTTCAACTCCGAACTGATTTTTCTGCGATACCTGATGTCGTCATCAAACAGGGTACTGTGGTGGCGCAATGGGGAGAATTAATCTGGGACTGGTCGGCACCGCCCTGGGAAACATTTTCGTTCCGGGTTCTGCCAGCATTCCATAGTTCACGGATAACCGATCCCGGTTGGTACCGAACAGTGCCCGATCATTCTCTTACCGGCCAGTTTGTGAGTACGGCCATTGTTCGCCGGTCTAGGTCCGACCACCCGCAACCGGACGCCCTTCGTGCGGTGCTCATTTCTCGGGATGGTCGACATTACGCCGCCATGTGGCTCGAAAATTTTGCACCACGGCTGGACGGTTTAGCTACGACGTTTGTGGATAGTGGCGCGGTATTGGTGATAGGTCGAAGTCCAGAATCGATGGCATTGGCAGTGTTTACTCTGCTCTCACGAGGGGGAGGGTTGGCCGTGGCAAGCGGTACGCGGCTGGAAGCGTGGATGGAACTGCCTTTAGGGCGGATGTCTCCGCTACCGTTGGCCCAGGTGGCGCAGCAATATGAGGAGGCTTATGCGGCGGTGCAGCGAGCCGGCTATGCATTCGACGACTTATTATATAGCCTCGATTTTCTCACCGGGGATTTTTTACCCGATCTGCGTCTTTTGGAGCAGGGAGTATACGATGTCAAAAATCGTCGGATTGTGGCCGCTGCCCAACTTCTAAACTAACACCCAAGAAACTTGGCATCAAGTAAGAAGGACTAACACCCACGGTTGATTTCCGCGGTGGTCTGCGGACTCGGATCAATTTGGCCAGCCAAAGGATGGGCCATCGCCATCTGGAGATGGCGATGGCTACGTGGTGCGCCCGGCATGAGCGCGTGCTTTAAGGTGAAAGTCCTGAACGGAGGATGACCATTCCAACCGTTAAGCCAAGGGCAAGGGTGTCCATGGTGATTTTGGGGCTTAGGAGTTCGCCACACAGAACGAAGCCCAATACGGTCAAGCGCGCGTCTCGTAAATACCGGGAAGATCTCTTGCGGTACCGCGGAGCGGGAAGGCGCATCGCTCTTAAGCCCCGAAATGAGCCTGGACAGATATACGAAAGTCCTTGTCACGCAAAGGCCGTGGCGCATGTCCGCGGGACCTCTAAACCGCGTGCTAACGGTGGCGTACTGGGATGCCAAGGCTTGAAACGCCTGCTGAGTTTGTTCGAAACAGCGCGTCTACGCTGGCAATGAACCGCCGTATACCGAACGGTACGTACGGTGGTGTGCGAGTAGGGGCGGGTTAGTCGCCCGCCCCTACTCGATTGATTTTATTCTCGAACATACATAACCGGATAAGTCAGGGATGTCCTCCTAAGTGGAGTGAGCGTGGTATAATTTAGGTAAAATCCGGACACGAGTGGAGGGGAGCCGTCATGACTCTACTGGAATGGCAAGATAAATTTGGGACGGAAAATGCGTGCCAGGAATACCTATTCCAGCAGCGGTGGCCGGAGGGATTTGTCTGTCCCAAGTGTCAAGGTAAAACTCACTGGACGATTCAGCGGTCCGGTCGGACCGCCCCCCTCTATGAATGCCAGGCCTGTGGCCATCAAGCATCTCTCACAGCCGGAACCGTCTTCCATCGCACCAAAGTCTCGCTTCGCGTGTGGTTTGTGGCCATTTTCTTGATTGCGGTGGACAAAGGAGGCAAGTCCGCCATGGCGCTCAGTCGAGAATTGGGACTGCGCTATGACACGGCATGGCTCCTACACCATAAAATTCAACAGGCGATGAAGGACCGCAATGCCCGCTATCAACTGGGTGGACTGGTGGAGCTGGATGACGCCTACTTCGGTGGTGTGAGCCATGGTGCGGGGAAACGCGGACGGGGTACCGACCAAGATCC
>JAKADI010000097.1 GCA_021820675.1 Bacillota bacterium
CCGCCAATTTCCCAGGTTTCACCCCGATACTCCGACACATCGACAAGGTGTGCAATTAACTCCGCGACGTCGATGCGCGCCACCGGTTGCAGCAACGTTTCACCGGTGCCGGGCACCGGCACGACAGGCCACCGGCATTGATTTTTCATCATATGAAAAAACGGTGCGCCTCCTCCAAAAAGCAACGACGGGCGCAAAATCATGAATTTAACCTGACTGTTCCGAATGAATTGCTCAGCTTTCCACTTGCTTCGATGATAGTGGCTATGGGCATCTTCACGCGTTCCCAGGGCAGAAACATGTATAAGCTGTTGACACCCACTTTGCATCATCGCTTGGACAACGCGCCGTGTCACCTCATAATGCATTGCATCAAAGGTGACACCCTGAGCCGGTTTCTCTTCGATGATGCCCACGAGATGTACCACGGTATCGACGCCGGCCATCAACGATGTCAAGTCGGCGTCGCGAATGTCACCAGCCACCGGGCGAACGCCAGGAGACACAATCGTCGGGTGGCGGGCCAGGATCGTCACCTCGTGGTGATGATCCCTTAAGGCCCGTTGAACCGCTCGCCCGACATATCCTGTTCCGCCTGTCACTAAAATCCGCATAATTCCACCCCCTTTACGTCCTATTATAGATGAAAGAGGAACTTGAGAAGTTAGTGAACGGTTATCCGCACCTCGGCATTTTCACCCGGGAGTAAAGTATATCCAGCGGCCTCGATGGAGAGTTCCACGGGAATCCGTTGCGTAACTTTCGTGTACGTACCAGAGGTCGCCGCCGTGGGAATGAGGGAGAAAAACGATTGTGTAGTGGGTTGAATGGCCTTAACGGTCCCGGAAAACGCCACGCCAGGATGCGCATCCACATAGACTGTGGCACTTTGACCCACTGAGACATGGCGAATTTTACTTTCAGGAATGTTCGCCATCACGACGATATGCGACAGTCGCACGATAGTGGCCACGGGGGTTCCGCCAGAGACTATTTGCCCGGTGTGCGCACCAATCTGCGCCACCACTCCGCTCACCGGTGCCACCAGATTGACTGTCGTAGACGTTGTGGTTTTGCCTTTTCCGCTAGCAGTTCCAGCCGGTGCAGCCAGAGTGACTTCTTGTCCGATAACCTGACCTTTGCTGACCCGTTGTCCCAAGCTCACCGACCACTTGTCAATCGTCCCCGCAGACCCGGCGGCAATCGGGATGCTCGGCGCGGAAACGGACGCATCCTGGCTCGAGACGTAGTCGTAACTCTGAGTCCAATAGTAAGCCACGATGCCTCCCACTAAAATTAACGCCACAATAATAAGGATGTTAATAAGAATTACTCGACTCTGCTTCACCAATTTTCGCTCCTTTGAGATGACCCGCTTGGCACATCATACGCTCATTTCTACGGGTCGTTAATCTGGCACATTGCTGAGTTGCCCGCCGCGTTGATGGCGATAGGTCCTTAAAAACAGAGATAAAACAGCCCCCAACAACGTGATCGCCGCACCTAGCACAAAAATGTCATCAATGCCCATGACGAATGCTTGTTGTTGGATCAAGTCATATATTTGACTCACACGCAACGAGACGTTCTGACCCGCAGCGATTCCTTGTTGACCCAAATAACTCGATAAATGATGCATAAATTGCATAGCCGGTCGTGACGTCGGTGTATAAGACGCGGCAATGGTTGTCGCGTGTAAATTCGCTTGCGCCTGCAATACCGCTGTCATGAAGGCCAAGCCAAATGATCCCGCCACACGTTGCATAATGTTGTTAATAGCCGACCCGCTGCCAACCAGCGCTGTGGGCACTGCAGACATCCCCGCCGTGGTGGCCGGCATCATGGCCATCCCTATACCAAAGCCTCGCAACGTCAACCACAGCACCACATCGGCAACCGGCGTCGTCGTCGACAAGCGGTGCAGTAAAAATGTTGTGTAGGCCAAGATCAATAACCCCACCAACACGATGGGCCGAGCCCCAATCCTGTCGTAAAGTCTTCCGGATACAGGCATCATTAAGGCTGATGCCAAAGCGGCCGGCATCATCATGAGACCTGTTTGTAAAGCACCGTACCCCACGACCGTTTGCAAAAAGAGCGGCACGTAGAACACACCCGAATACATCGACACGGTCACTACGATAACGAGAAGATTGGCCATGGCAAAAGATCCATGAGCAAAAACCCGTAAATTCAGCAAAGGGTGCTTGACCGATAACTCCCACAAAGCAAACAACACGAGGAGCAAAACCGAGGCAGCCAACAGAATAACAATGGCCTCCGAGTTCCATCCCCAGGTCTGGCCTTCGGATAAGGCCAGCAACAACCCGAATAACCCCCCGGCTGAAAGAAAAAATCCTCCAAAGTCAAATGATCCAGTCATCATGGAAGGAAATTTGGGAACATAGGCCAACGCCAATAACGAGCCCACGACCCCAATCGGCACATTGATATAAAAGATCAGGCGCCAATTGACATATTGAACAAGCCACCCGCCCAGTGCTGGACCAATAGCCGGTGCCACGATGATACCGAGACCCCAAAATCCCATGGCTGTGCCGATCCGTTCCCGCGGCACCATGCGGTAAACCATCGACATGGTAATCGGCATGATGAGCCCGCCGCCTAAAGCTTGAAACACTCGAAACATAATCAAAACCGGTAAGCTCCAAGACAGCCCCGACAAGGCTGAACCGACGGTAAAGATCAGTAACGACAGTACATAGATGCGGCGGTAACCAAATCGTTCACCCAGGTAACCGGCCAACGGCACCACCACACCAAGGGTTAACATGTAAATCGTCACAACCCACTGCACTGCGGCCGTATTCACGGAAAAGACACTTTCGAGTTTGGGAATGGCAATGTTCACGATGGAGGTGTCCAAAATGGCCATAAACCCACCGGTAATCAACACCGCCAGCGCCACACCCCATTTGTCTGTGGTCATTGATCCGTCTTGCTGTTGAACCATAAACGCCCTTCTTTCTGCGTACGCGATACCTGACTCTAGATATGAATACGGACCGACGCGTTTTCGCCCGCAATGAGCCGGTCAGTTCCCGGATTCACCGTGATCGTGACAGGGACCCACTGCCGCGTTTTGGAAAAACTGCCCACGTGAAGCAATGGCGACAACGTGCTCAACGTAGCGGTTCCCACATGGGATATCCGCCCGGAAAATGTTGTTCCGGGGTAGGCACTGACCGTGACATTAACGAATTGTCCCACGGCAAGCCGCCGCGCTGAGGATTCCGGAATGTTCGCCATAATATGGCTGCGGTTGAGTTGAACAACAGCCATCAGGTCGGCGCCCGCATTCACGCTCGCTCCTTCCGCCACGCCCAAAGAGCCCACAATCCCGGTCTTAAGTGCAACAATCGTTTTCACCGCACCCGATAGGGTGGTGACCTGCGCCACCGGAGTTCCGGCCGCAACCCGCTCATCTGTGTGCACCAAAATTCGGTTGACCCGCCCTTGACTAGGGGTCTTTATCCACACATACGGTGCACTCACGTAGGCATAAGGGGAGTCAACATAATGGGACTGATTATAAGCGTAAAATCCCGCAACCGACCCCAAAATCAGAATCCCGACAATCGCCACAACCCCAAAAATCCACCGGGGCATCCATTCACCTTCCTTCGGTTGTTTCAGCATTTTCGTCGTCCCATTGGTCTAACAGGCTTCTATAGCCTAATCGTAAAATTTCAATTTCCTCCAACCGTTCTTCCGCCGCGGAGATGCGCTCTAGGCGGATTCGCACGCCAATCGTCTGACGATAGGCGTCGTCTGGCTCTTTCACGGGGCCGCTGTGACGGATTTCTTCCCATAAAAGGTCTTCCTCAGCATTGAGATCAACCAGGCGTTCGACAATTTCGTTTTTGCTCAGGAATTTGCGGTACCGGTCCATGTTGAACACGGGGTCTTGCCCATTGGCCCAGGCGTCGTAACCCTGGGATAAGATAAATAGCTCCAGAAGCCGCCGCAATTGCCGTGGCCGTTCATCGCGCCCGTTTGATTCATTGGAACCATGATTTTTCATGACAATGTCCGCTACTTCGGCAGCACGCGCGTGAATATCTTTGGCTTTATAACTCCAACCGAGACGCGAAAGCTGTTCACGCAGATAACTGACCCGCTCCGGTAAATGGGGCATGACAGGAACAAGCTCATGACTTGAGGATGGCCGAGACTCGGGTAAAGAATACACCGCGTGCGGCGCCGACGGGCCATCAATGTCGGCTGGCGATAACGATGAAACCGTCTCGTCTCCCTCGTTGTCGTCTGGCGGTATCTCTTCAGGACGGTTTGAACGGCTTCTGCCCCAAAATATTGACAAAACAGCGGTTAATATACCCAAAGCGACGAGACCCATGCCCCATAGCGAATTGATTGCAGGTTCGGCAACCAGTAAAAAGAGGCCCAACCCTACTCCCACGCATGCTTCAATAAGACCTGCTACCAACAATCCCATCAAAAATTCGTCTCCCTTGACCTTTGCTTTTCTCACACTTTGAATCGTATGCACTGGGTACAATTCAAATTTGGCAAAGACAAACGACCTCCCTCGTCATCGTCACCTCGTTGATATGGACTCGACTGGGTAGCCGTTGGCAGATTTCCACTTCAACTCAGCCGCGTTCACCAGATTCAGCCACGCGCTCCATAAGCGTTAATAAAGTTTTAAGATCTTCTTCGGATATGTGAGCAAAAATATGATTCAAAAACTCCTTGCGCTGCAGTTGTAAGTTGTCGACCTGCACTTGACCCATGGGGGAAAGTTGAACCGACACGACGCGACGGTCCGATTCCGAACGGGATCTAACAATGAACTTTTGGTTTACCAATCGATCAATCATCGCGCTTGCACCAGCTAGTGATAATTCTAGTTGGTCTGCCACATCGCCGACGGTCATAGGTCCCGAATCAAATAACAATTTCAGTAATGAATACTGTCCCAACGTCAGCGTTTCTTGGGACATGCGGTGGCGTATCCGACGAGCGATCCGGGAGAAAATATGATCCAGCTTTTCGATATAATAGTTCCGGTCGACTACTATTTTATTCACCTTCTTGATAATGTTCCTTATAGACTATTAACATTATGTAATCTTAGTACTAGCAACTTAAAAAGTCAAGAGAAGGGGGGCATGAACTATTTTGATTGATCAGCGCCTCATTAGGTTTCGGGCAAAAAATAGGAGATTGGCCGGCCGTTCGGCAACACGCCGCAAATAATAAGCGTACCAATCACGGCCCCAAGGCACATAAACCCGAGTCCGGTAACCCTCGTTTGCCAAGTCCTGCAAGATAGACTGTTTCACCCCATACAGCATTTGAAACTCAAATTGGTCCGAAGAGATGTGATGCCTTTTGACATATCGTAGTACCTGACCAACAATGGCTTCATCATGGGTGGCAACTGCCGTGTAATTGCCGTGAGAGAGACTATATTTGACGAGCCGGACGTAATTGTCATCCACGTCAGGTTTTGATGGGTAAGCTACCGAAACGGGCTCCATATAAGCGCCTTTAACAATGCGAAAATTTTTTCCCATACCCGATAATGTCTTTAAGTCATCTATAGTACGATAGAGGTAGGCTTGCAAAACCACCCCGACATTATGCGGATATTCCCCCCATACATCTTCAAACAATTTTAGTGTGGCGGACGTGAAGCGGGAATCCTCCATGTCAATGCGGACAAAATTCCCGTATTGGTTCGCCCGGGCAACAATTTGGCGCACGTTTTCGCGGGCCTCGTCCACTGATAACTCCAGTCCCATCATCGTTAATTTTAATGACACATGCGATTGCACCCCTCTTTTTTGAATCACGTCCAGCATGTGAAGATAATTATCCCGAGCTTTGGTTGCCTTCTCCAGGCGATCAACCGATTCCCCCAAAGAGTCCAATGTCGCTTCTACACCTACTTGGTTTAATTGTCGGACAACATGGATTGCATCGCCTAAGTCGGGGCCCGCAATAAAGCGACTAGCTCCCAGGCGCAGGCCATATTGCTGAATGGCATGCGACACCAGCCGATTATTCCCGATTCCTAAGATCAATTGTCTAAACACGAGGTTCCTCCTTGCTGTCTCTCAATCCATTCCGTAATCGATGTGTTCCAAAATCAATCCTTTAGCAGGTGCCACCCATCCCACCTTACCGGCATACGGATTTTCAAGTCCTTGATGGATGAGTGACAGATCACGACTTTGTGCGCACAACACCATAGTTCCTACGAGCCGTCGTACCATGTGGTATAAAAAGCCGTCCGCAGCAATGTCGTAACGCCAAATAGATCCCGCCTCCTCCATCGTCCATTTGCTCAGAAAGACGTGACGCACAGTCGTTTTTGCCGACGATCCTTCCGAACGAAAGGCCCAAAAGTCATGACGACCCACAAGGAGCTGGGCAGCCAGACGTAGGATTGTCCAGGACAACGGATGTTCTAAAGCTGCCACGTACCGGGCCGTACCAGGCCACGGAGGTGTTTGGGCCTGCCATATCCGGTAGCTATAGTATTTGGCCACAGCGTCTTCGATAGG
>JAKADI010000098.1 GCA_021820675.1 Bacillota bacterium
AATTGAAGACCGAGGACTCTATCATTAATCGGGTAGGGGGCGGGGTCAACCCCCAGATGGAGGTGGTGTCATTTTCACCGCCGGTCCTGAGCTTGAACAATGTGCATAATCTTGGGGAACTGCGTGAATTTTGGAACCGGGTGAGCCAAGCGTTGCCCAATCTATCCCCGGCTTTTACATGTGAATTAAAAATTGACGGGTTAAGTATAGTGATCCGTTATGAAAAGGGCCGGCTAGCACAGGCAGCGACCCGTGGAGACGGGGAGCATGGTGAAGATGTTACCCCGAATGTGAAGACGATCAAAGCCATTCCACAAGTTTTAAATCAACCGGTCAGTTTCGAAATACGGGGTGAGGTATACATGCCCCGTAGTGCGTTTGTGGCGTTAAATGCTAAGCGGGAGGAAGAGGGACAAAGTGTTTTTGCAAATCCACGCAATGCAGCTGCGGGTTCCTTGCGTCAACTCGATCCCCGTGTGACCCAAAGTCGCGACCTGTCCGCATTTTTTTACCAAATCCGGCAATGGAATAGCGTCGATGAAGTGGCGTCATCTGTCACCTCCCAACATCAGTCCCTAGCGTTTCTTCAGACTCTGGGTTTGCCGGTGGAAGAACATTTTGCTTACTGTGAGAGCTACGAGGCGGTTACGGAGTATATAACGAATTGGACTGATAAACGCCAGCGTCTCGATTACGATACGGATGGACTGGTGATCAAGGTCGATGATTTATCCCAACAGGCCATGCTAGGGGCAACCCAAAAGGCACCAAGATGGGCCGTGGCGTATAAATTCCCGCCCGAAGAAGTTCTGACAGAAGTGTTGGCCATTGAAATTTCTGTGGGGAGAACCGGGGTGCTAACCCCTACGGCTGTGTTAAAACCGGTACGGGTCGCGGGAACCACGGTCAGCCGCGCCTCTTTGCACAATGAAGACATTATCCGGGAACGGGATGTCCGGTGGGGGGATTTTGTCTTTATTCGTAAAGCCGGAGAAATTATTCCGGAAGTGGTGCGGGTTGAGAAAGTGTTAAGGCCCCATGGTACCCAAGTTTTTGAGTTTCCGTCCCGCTGCCCAGCGTGTGGATCGAGCGTTGTCCGTTTGCCGGAGGAGGCCGCACACCGGTGTACCGGCGGGATGGCGTGTCCTGCCCAGGTTCGGGAATCCATGATTCATTTTGCCTCCCGTGATGCCATGGATATTGAAGGCCTTGGCGCTAAAACTGTCGACCTGTTATTGGAGGCAAAATTGGTGTCCCGTGTTGACGATATTTATCGCTTAAAGGAAGATGATCTGCGAAGTTTGCCCCGCTTTGGTTCTGTATCTGCTGCGAAGTTGATTCACTCTATCGAGAGAAGTAAGTCACGGCCTTTAAACCGATTGATTTTTGCCTTGGGTATGCGCTATGTTGGCCAACGCGTGGCGTCTGTGCTGGCAAGCCATTTCGGCACCATGGGAGCTTTGGAGGCCGCCAGCTATGAAAATCTTGTGGCCATCCCAGATGTTGGGGAACGAATTGCCACTAGTGTGGTGACCTTCTTAAATCAACCTCTGAACCAAGACGTGATCGCAAATTTGCGTCGTCTGGGCGTCAATATGCATGCTGACACCACAGTTGTGGCAGAGAAATCAAGTGTTTTGCGTGATCAATCCATCGTGGTGACCGGGAGTTTTGGAAAGATGTCCCGAAAGCATTTGGAATCATGGATTACCCAACTGGGCGGCAGGGTTGTGTCATCGGTGTCTTCCCGTACCGCGATGGTTGTCGCGGGGGACAAACCTGGATCGAAACTGGATAAGGCCAAAGACCTGAGCATTCCGGTTCTTTCCGAGGACGAATTTTATAGCCATATGGCAGAACTCGGTGCCCCTCGTCCAGTGACTGCCACGGACCGTTAGCAGATCTCTTGGGGTTGGGGCCGGTATAGGAAACGGGGACCATTGCTGCAGCCGGTGGCCGATCCTATAATGAATTGCATTGGTTATTTGTCGGATTTGCCATGTTAATAGGTCGCTATTATAGCGGTTTAGGACCACGTGAGTGGGGAAGGAGCGAACTTTGTGCCGCACAGAGTATTGGATGTCCGGAACTTGAGCACCCATTTTTTCACCGAGGACGGAGCGGTGAAATCCGTCGACCAAATCAGCTTTTATATTAATGCCGAAGAAACACTTGGCGTCGTTGGGGAGTCAGGGTGTGGTAAGAGCGTGACATCGCTCTCCATCATGCAATTGATCCCGAGCCCGCCAGGCAAGATTGTCGGGGGAGAAATCCTCTTTCAAGGGGAGAATTTACTCAAGAAGTCCCAAGACGAGATGCGCAAGATCCGAGGCAACGATATTGCCATGATTTTTCAAGAACCCATGACGTCTTTGAACCCTGTTTATACCATAGGCGACCAAATTGCGGAGGCCGTGATTCTGCATCAAAAGGTGGACAAGAAAGAAGCATGGAAACGGGCTATAGCCATGCTGCGCGAAGTAGGAATTCCGGCCCCGGAAAAACGGACGCACGAATATCCTCACCAAATGTCTGGGGGTATGCGGCAGCGGGTCATGATTGCGATGGCGATGTCCTGTAATCCGCAACTATTAATCGCCGATGAACCGACGACCGCACTGGACGTGACAATTCAAGCGCAGATCCTCGATTTAATGCGCAAGCTGAAACGGGAATTTCATACGGCTATTATGTTGATTACGCATGACTTAGGCGTCGTAGCAGAAATGGCCGACCGCGTTGTGGTGATGTATGCCGGAAAAATTGTTGAGGAGAGTGCAACGGCAGAATTGTTCCGGGAACCCTTGCATCCCTATACGCAAGGATTATTAGATTCCATTCCCCGTCTGGATCAGTCAATGACGGACAAACTGCATGTCATCGAAGGGACTGTGCCCAATCCTTTACATTTGCCTCAAGGGTGTACGTTTGCGCCGCGCTGTCCTAAGGTTATGGACATTTGCCGGGAGAAAGCGCCTATCTTAACGGAGGTTTCAGAGGGCCGAAAAGTAAGCTGTTGGCTCCATGTCGATCCCCAAGAGCCGAAAGAACCCAATGGCAAGGAGGCGGCTTCATGAGCGCCGTATTACAAGATCAACAAGCTAATGATGTGTTAATGGAAGTGCGAAACCTTACAAAATATTTTCCGATTACCGGAGGCCTGCTTTCGCGAGTCGTGGGGCAGGTTAAAGCGGTAGACGGAGTCAGTTTTGATTTACACCGGGGTGAAACGTTAGGGTTGGTTGGCGAGTCCGGCTGCGGAAAGACGACAACGGGCCGCGCGGTATTGCGTTTGATTGAGCCGACCTCAGGCACGATTAAATTTGAGGGACGAGACATTACCCATCTCGGAAAGGCGGCTATGCGCTCCCTGCGAAAAGAAATGCAAATTATTTTTCAAGATCCGTTTGGGTCGCTGAACCCGAGAATGTCCGTCGGCCAGACTATTGAAGAACCCTTAATCATCCACCATGCAGGAAACCGAGGGCAGAGGGAGGAACGCGTGCGTAAACTTCTGGATGTTGTCGGACTCGCATCCTATCATACCCGTCGCTATCCCCACGAATTTTCTGGCGGACAACGCCAGCGCATTGGAATTGCCAGAGCTTTGGCACTCAATCCCAAACTTATCGTGGCAGACGAGCCCGTGTCGGCGCTGGATGTGTCGATTCAATCGCAGATTCTCAATTTACTGGAGGATTTGCAACAGGAATTTGGGTTGACGTACCTCTTTATTGCTCATGGGCTTAACGTGGTTCGTCACATTTCCGATCGGGTCGGTGTGATGTACCTCGGGGCGATGGTGGAAATCGCGACCTCCGAAGAAATCTATCTTAAGCCGTTGCACCCGTATACGGAGGCGTTGTTCTCAGCCATTCCCATTCCGAATCCCGAGATGAAACGGGAGCGGATTATTTTGCAGGGCGACGTTCCCAGTCCGGTCAATCCACCCATGGGATGCCGTTTTCATACCCGCTGTCCGATTGTGCAAGACAAATGTCGGGTAGAGCGTCCCATTCTAAAAGAATCGGCTCCCGGTCACTGGGTGGCCTGTCATTATCGCTAATCGCTAAGGGCTACCCTCTACGTTCTCTTCTGCTGGCGCTTAGACTTCACGACGGTAAGGCGCGTGAGGGTGACGACATGAGGAGGTGCTGGACTCTTTGACTTCCACCAGGGGACGCTATCCACCCATTTTCCGGTGGCCCTTACAAATTGGCCGACGTGGAGGTGTGATATCGGCACGACCGATGCCGTGGAGGTATGGATGATTGGGTCGTCAAAGATGATGGAACCCACTTCAACCTCCACAAACCCTCCATCAAAGCCTTGTCTTATATGGGTAATGGGGCCGGTTTTGGTGACCTCGTATTCACGGATTTTTTGCGGGTAGACTAGCAGTACGCCGAACACGGCCAATAGGGCAAAAATCACGGACTTTCGTTTGGAAAGCGACCTCACGGTATTCCTCCTTTGACTCTTTGTGGGTTGAATAACATTTTATCAAGTTCATGCGAGAAGACTCTGGCTTATATCATTCCCCAAATCTTTTTCATTTTTGGCGAGATGAATCGCGATGAATGGAACAGCAATGCTCAGACCCGGACAATATCAAAATGCCGATACGACCATGTTATAATTGGTAGGTTATGGAGGGGTGAAATGTGTCTTTATCTGACGAACAAGTCAAACAGGTGGCTCGCCTGGCTCGCATAAAACTTCGGGCGCGCGATGTTGCTCAAATGACCATTCATTTGGGTGTAGTGCTTGAGTATATGTCTCAACTCAATGCATTAGACACGGACAATGTGGAGCCGACTATGCATGTGATACCGTTAACCATGCCGTTACGGGAAGATCAGGTGTGGCCATCACTTCCTGTCGAGGAAGCGTTAAAAAACGCCCCCAACCCCCAGAATAATATGTTTGGGGTACCGCGGATCATGGATGGAGGGGACGCGTAAGTGGCGATTCATCAACAGGGAGTTAAAGACCTGGTCTTAGCTATCCGGAAAAAGGAATTGTCGGCACAAGAAGCTGTCAATGGAATCTTTCACCGCATTGACGAAGTAGAATCTCAGGTTCAAGCTTTTTTACATTTGAACCAGGAATATGCCCAGCAACGAGCCAAAATGATTGATCAGCTGCCAACGGGTGAATTAGAGCGGCTACCTTTGGCTGGGGTTCCGGTTGCGGTTAAAGACAATATGACGACCACCGCGATGCCAACGACTGCTGCTTCCAAGATTCTCGAAGGCTTTATGGCTCCCTATAACGCGACTGTCGTAGACCGCCTTGAAGCCGCTGGCGCTATTATTGTCGGTAAAACGAATCTCGATGAATTCGCGATGGGGTCTTCGACGGAACATTCAGCCTATCATGTAACCCGTAACCCGTGGGATCTCGAGAGAGTTCCCGGCGGTTCGAGCGGGGGATCGGCGGCAGCGGTCGCCGCCCAGATGGTTCCGGTGGCTCTGGGATCAGACACTGGCGGATCCATCCGGCAACCGGCTAGTTATTGCGGGGTTACGGGGTTTAAGCCGACCTATGGACGTGTGTCTCGTTATGGCTTAATCGCCTTTGCTTCGAGTCTTGATCAAATAGGCCCGTTGACTCGCAGTGTTGAGGATGCGCGATTAGTGTATGAAGTGATTGCAGGCCATGATCCGAAGGATGCCACGTCTCTTCCACATCCGGGGGATCCAGCAGACCGTGATCGCGTCGTCTGGGAAGGGTTGCGAGTTGGCATACCCAAGGAATATGAAGGAGAGGGGATCGACCCGCGGATCCAAGAACGGTATCAGACCGTCCTCACAACCCTGGAGAAGGCGGGAGCCCAACTGCAAGAAATTTCCCTTCCCCATACTCACTACGCGATTGCCACGTATTATTTAGTGGCGCCAGCCGAGGCATCTAGCAATTTATCCCGATTTGACGGCGTCCGTTATGGTTACCGAGCTTCTGGAGGCGATCTCTTGACAATGTACGAGCAGACACGAGCCGAAGGATTCGGACCGGAAGTATTGCGCCGGATTCTTCTTGGTACCCACGCACTGTCTGCAGGTTATTATGACGCCTATTACTTGAAAGCGCAGAAGGTGAGAACCCTCATCCGCCAGGATTTTGAGAGGGCCTTTGATCAAGTTGATGTGATATTGACGCCGACAACGCCCGATACAGCCTTCAAATTTGGGGAAAAAAGTCAAGATCCTCTACAAATGTACTTATCAGACATGTTCACGGTCACAGCGAATTTGGCGGGAATTCCGGGAATATCTACGCCGGCGGGATTAGTCGAGGACCTGCCTATGGGTATTCAGTGGCTCGGAGCGGCATTGCAAGAGAAGCGATTGCTCGAGATTGCCCGAGGCTTCGAAGAACTTTGGCCACCGGTGCCCTGGCCGTCTTTAGGAGGTGACTTATGAACAACTACGACGTAATAGTCGGGCTGGAAGTTCACGTAGAACTCAAGACACAATCCAAGCTTTTTTGTCACTGTTCCACGGCATTCGGAGCGGAACCTAACGCCCATACCTGTCCGGTTT
>JAKADI010000099.1 GCA_021820675.1 Bacillota bacterium
TCTACCGGGCATTGAAAAAAGTTGCACAGGAATGATGCCGGATTGCATGGCACGGAGGACACTGAACATATGTCGCTTGTACGCCCGACTGTCGGTGATCGGTAAGGCGAAGGGAGGTATGATTAATAAGACAAGCATATGATACGCCAGAAACGGCGACAAGCCGTACACTACCGGCTATCTTAGGCGGGTACCCATCTGCTTGTCGTTCCTGTTAGCGTGTTGCCTATCTCACCAACGCACCCAAATGGAGTCTCTGCCCTGACCCTTTGTCGACGACGAAGACTGTGTCGAAGTCGGTCTGCATCTCCAATTTCAAGGTATCGCCAATTGTTGCCCCATGTCTCTGAAACACCTGCGCCACATTCGTAGCCTGTGTCTTCATTTGTGCTTCGTAACCCCGTAGACTATACACTATCCGATCGCATGTTTCGACGACATTGACGCCCAGTCCGGACGTCGTAATCCCGCCCCCAGGGGGCATATAGACCGCGTCGTCCACTTCCGTTAGAGCCATTACGCCCCCGCGTCTCAAGGCCGCGCGATCCGCATCCGAAATGGTACCCTCTAGCCTTTGGACGTTCATTCGGTAAGGCGCCAGGGACTCCGGCCAATTCCGATGCACAATTTCTAGCAGGCGCAGCCGCGCCCAGTCGCCGTGGTGAGCGATGTCAATTAGATAGGCCATTTTCTCATCAAACCGCGCCATAAGAACGTCATCTGTCCGGTCGATGAATGCCGGATTTTTGGCATAGGGGACCGTGCCGAGATGCAAATGGTAAATTCCCCAGTCGTTCAATAACCCATCATCAAATTCTAGGTTTGTCAGGCGTGTACTCAAGTGGGGCGTCAAATTATTTCCGTGTATAATCTTATCCTTGACCAAATCCAATCCCGCCACTCTATCTGCAGGACATTGAAATTCCCGCGATATTGTGATGGCTCGGGGGACCTGCGAAATTTTCCTCCATCTCCAATTGACGAATTGAAAACACAATTCACTGGTATCCATGTTCACGTTTATCGCGGGATCAATTTGTTGCAGTTCCCGCAGAACTATCCCGCGCCAATCTTCCATAAAATCGCACACAATGTCCATAATCTCATTCTCCTTATCATTGATTAGTCATCATCATTGGGCTGTTCAGCCATTCGACTGGAAACATTTCGTTGTCGCATGCTACTGCGAAACCGTCGAATCCTTAAAAATCGAGAACATAATGTTGGCGAGCCAAATATTTCCTCCTATCTATTGTTGCCGGCCGATTCACCTGAAACGGTTCCCATTTCCGACAAATTCGCCTCTCGGATCGGTTCTATTGGACGATGTTCCGAAAAATAGGCGGCCCCACCTTGCCAAGTGGAAAATGCGGACACACTGAGTTTGGCGGCATATGGCTCAATCGAACATGCGGAAGGACGGTATGCGCGTTCCCATCGTATTGCAAATAGGGGAGACTAGAGAGGGTCTGAGACCAGTTTGTGATCAGGTCCACTAACATCCCAATTGCGGTCGAAGCGAGAATTCCGTTTGCCCACACCACCTGTGGACGCCCACCGGCTTCTCCATATGCATTTTGGACTACGTTATCCTCTGGAATAGCGCCAAAGCATTTGAGGCATGGACCGCCCGGCATAGACAAGATGATTTGGCCCGCCATACGCGGTGACTCCGGTTGGATTACATGCACATCCATTCCAATATCAATAAGAGGAATAATGTACCGCCTCGCAAGTGCCTCGAGTTCTAAGCGCTCCTGGGTTCCGTCTACACAGCCGATAATAATGTCGCATGCACGAAGGTAAGGTTCCGGATCATCTTGCCATCGCATCGTTCTAGTCACGATGTCTGCAGATGGGTGAAGGCCGAAAATGACTCTCTCAGCGACAGAGGTTTTGGGCGCTCCTACATCCGCCAGTGTGGCCCCAACCAGCCGATTCAAATTGGTGTCTTCGATATCCTGCGGGTCGTAAATTACGTAATGCTTGATTCCCAAATGGGCGGCCTGCTGAACGATATGCGAACCCCCACCTCCTAATCCGATAATACCCAAACGGCAATCAGCTATCATGGCCTCCGAGTCAGGTCCTAGGAATGATTGCCGGCTATAGAGAGAATTCATAGCTGACCTCCTTCAAAATAAACCCATTGGACGGCCCACCACACGGACCGAACACGCCATCGGCTCCTTAGAGGGCGGTGGCCAGGCTATAGCCACCGCCTCATCAAGACTCAATAGCAACAGACCATGCGCAGCTTGCGGGGCCAGTGTCCGAAGTGGCGGCACTAACGGCCACAGTCCTCTATGATCCGTCCGACTGAACACCGGACGGCCTGAATGGTCATGAAAATGTACGCAAAAGACACTGTCGCCGGTATCGACACAATGCTGCATGGCCCGCCGTATCACGTTCCGATTAAACCTAGCCCCCACACGCGGATCGTCAATGTATTCGTCGTCTGGGACATCTAGATAATCATAGGCCACAACCAAGGTATTGTCTGCCGGCCCTGTAGCCGTTCGGCCTACCACCCAGCCCACCCTTTCACGCGCATATGGATGGGCCCGCACTAGATCAGCCATCATTCGCTGGTGCAATGACCGTAGCAATCGTAGCCGCGTGGTCATTGGAAGGCCCTCAGATGCGCGGCAACCATTTGAACAAGGCGCAACTGAGCGCCACCTGGTACTTGCCATGAAAGGACGTGCCATTCGCGATCAAGAATATGGGCTCGTGACCAGCGTAAGGTCGTCAGGCCTGACGCACTAACCTGATCGGAAAGGTAAAGCCGCGTTTGATAGCCACCATGTTGGACTGGACATAATAGAGCATCAACCGCTGCCGGCATGCACCCATGAGGAAGTGCCAAAGCAGGAAGGAACAAGTACACCACTCCGCGCTCTTGCGCCTCTCCTGCATTTGGAGCTAAAGTCCTCAATTCTAGCAGTTGATCAGAAGGAAAAGCCATCGCACTAGCCTCCTATGCCGAAGTTCCGGTGGGCGGGTAACTGACAAATCGCTCTCCACCCTTAATTATCATCGCCCCATCGTTTGGAAGATCGACAAGCCGCCCGTCCACAAGTGCCGCAAGCACATCCGCCTGCGGTACTCCGGCATCGGATTTAATGGCCGATACCAACTGGTGTCCGCGGTGAATCTCGATGGTATGGTCGTTGACCATAATGGTTACGACGGGTCCTTCTTGTGGGTGCGTAGTCGGAATGTCCATTGAATTAGCCATTGTATCACCGTCCGTTTTCAAGATAGCCCTTGCCCGCCACAGGCAGCAGGTCTTCATCTTCATATACGGATGGGCGTTACACTAGTCCACGTCAAGCCAATCATCATCAATTGTAGAGAAATCGAGAAAACTCAACGTAGATCCAAATCTTGGAAATTGGATGACCTGTTCATTGATGGTGTTCATGTTGGAAGGCCATCGACGAAGCCATGCTTCAACGGGCACTACGTAAATGACGTTGGAAAACATCTCGCCCGCCATCACCCGTGCTGCGGCCGTTTCCGAGGAAAGAGTATCGCCTTTGCCAAGCGGGTCCACGATGCGGCGGAATGGACGCGACGCCACGAGCCAGTTGACATGGCCCCCGGAAGACAACACAACCGCACAGGGGTCGTGATCGGCTAAGGAGACAACGCGACAGGCTGTAGATGTAAGAGAGGTGCCGAACTCGTCCGCCACTCGAGTGAAGACATCAATGCTTGGTGGCTCCCGTTTGAGACGCTCGCGCACAGTGCGTTCCGGCATTAAAAATTCGGCGGCAAACTCGTTAGCCTCACGTTCAATGATGCGGTCTGACCGAAAGGCCTCAATATCGCCGGCCACGCACCACTTTTCTAAGTCAGAATGCGTCGGTATACAGGCGTGTCCGAGCTCGTGAGCAATCGTAAATCGCCGTCTTGGCGCATACAGTATACTCCTGTTCACGACAATGCCAAGGCGCCCGGACTCCGTGCAGACCAAGGCGCCTGCTTCGTTGCCGCTGGCACCGAGATCGTCTTCAAAATATCTGATTGCGAGAGCGTCACAAACGTGCCGAGGATTTATGGGCCCCCATCCGAGGTTAAGATGGGAGCGGACCTCCCGTGCATAAAACGTCGGTGATAGATTTTTGTCCCCAACTCTACTCGTCGTCCTGTTCCTCCTCATCTAAGGACTTCCTGATTCGGTCTAAGGCCTCCTCCACATGGGACTGTTCCTTAGGGTTCGGCGGGCCTTCCCGGCGAAACACTGCCGCAGGACGCAGTCTATTGTGCGCCTGTTGCCAGTGACCGAGCACAGATCGATGGGGTGACAAAGCCTTCATGACTCCCTGCTGTAGCCTGCGCAGCCGTTCCGTATCGTCTAGGGGCATGACTGCCATCATTAGCTCTGCGATGCTATCGATTTCGGCATCGGTAATCTCATTTATGCCTCCGTTTCTAGTGACCACTTCTCGTACCCGTGCGAACCACTGCTCATCTTCCGGAAATATCTCTTCGTCCGGCCCTCCCTTGTCGATGACCTGAAGCGCTCTGCGGAGTTCTGCAAACGATTCTTTTTTGTCCATTGAATCACCTTCTCTCCTCAGTTTCCGGCAACATCATTTTCTTGAGATGTTCAATTAGTCGATGCTTCTGCGTTCTTACGGTGGCTCGTTTGACTCCGAATAATACCGCGATTTCCTCATCAGGATAGTTCCTCGCCAACAAGTTATACAATTCTCTTAAGCGAGGAGGCAAATCATCGACAACGCGGCGAAGTCTTGCGATCATCTCCGATTGACGCTCGGACACCGGTTCGTCATCTGTTTCATCACTAAGGCCCACTTGTAGTTCCTGCGGTGTTGGCATACCCAGTTCAGACAACTCCTGGATTGAGATTTGGACATCCGGCGCTCGTCGTCGATACCTGTCCACAAGTGCTTGTTTTGCAAGCTTGTACAGCCATGTCTTGAATGATGAGCCACCATCTTTGTTCCACGTTGTTAGTGTCTTGAGCAATACATCTTGGTGGAGTTCTTCAGCATCCTGTGGGTTTTGCGTCTCGGCCAATAAAAAGTAAAAGAGCCGCTTGCCATAGGTTTGTTCGTACGCCGTGAATGCTGGAAGATTCCCATTGCGAATCCCGTCCACAATTTTCTGGTCCGTCCATTCTGTCACCGGCAGCCCCCCCACCAATACTGCTCTCGAATGGTTATACGGTAGAGTCGTTACATATTGCTCAGCCGATCCGCAAATATTGGATCGCTGAACGTGTTAATACCATCGTAAGCGATCAGGATGACAACCGCACCATTTTGTGCGGTTGATATCGAGCGAATTGAGGTAAAAAATTTGCTGACGAGAAGTGCTTAGGGGCCGTGCGCTCATTAATATAGACGGTTCCGTACCTATGACTGATTAGCAATATGGAGAACATTTAATATCTTTACTAGGAGGACGGTACGATCCTTGGAAAACGGCCATTCCCAAACAGCGGATCCATCAGTGTCTCCAACAAAATATCTTCAGATCTATGTATAATTCACCCCTTGAGGCGAATTAACTAACCAATAACGACACTAATATAAGAAGAGTTACATGTCCTTTTGATACGGCGGGTTGCATTAATGGAAAACCAGACGATATTCGACAGCATCAATTCACTCACACAAAAAATTATCATCCTGAAAATCTGCCAGAATTTGGAGCGTTCCCAGCACCGCCATGGCCTGACAGGATCCCGGCTGAGTGCCGGCGCGGGCAAGCATCTTAAAGCCTTCAGCAAAACCTGTGCGCAGCTGCAGGACATGCGCGTGCTGACCTTTTTGTCTTATCTCACGTCACTGCGCCGGGAAGCACCGCAGCAAGGGTTCCGCCTAGACGAGATTCTGGATCAGGAGGTCTGGGACATTATGGCGCTCCGGATGGACTGGGCCGACGGGGTAGCTCTGGCGGACAATCCGGTCTTTGTCGGACTGGAGGTGCATGTGGAGGCCTTGCGCAAAAAACACCGCCTGACAGATTTGGAAGACGCGGCTTATGCGCAGATGCGAGGAGGAGAAACCCCATAGACACCCGCAAATTATGGTTTATCACCCGCCCGGAGCGGGATCCGCAGTTTCACCGGGAGGCACTCCTGACTCTGGCAGACGTGACCCAGAACTTTTCTCAGCCGTGGGGCAAAAACCGGGCGCTGCATAAGGCCTACGAGGCCGCTCTGAATGCCGCCGGACTCAAACGGAACCATGTCAGCGCGGACGGCTCGGGCGGGCGCACCTGGGCGGCCATGCTGAAAACCTTCGGGTATATCTATCAGGATCCCAGCGGTCTGCTGATTCCCGCCAAAGCCGGCCTCAAGATTCTTGCCGGAGAAAAAGTGGTGGACAATGTCCGCAAGCAGATTATGACGCTGCAGATTCCCAACGCCTATTTTCTGTCACCCGGCTTTCGTCCGGCCTTTGCCGCCGGTTTCCGGATTCGGCCGGCGCGTTTTCTGATCCGGCTCGTCAATGAACCAGCCTTGTCCTACTACGTGACTAAAGAGGAAA
>JAKADI010000100.1 GCA_021820675.1 Bacillota bacterium
TGTTTGTCTTGGTGATGCTGGCCACCATTGCCACCAATCGTTGGCTCGGTAAACCCATTGAATATTAGGTGTTGGAGGAATAAGAATGGTCGGATCACAAACGCGAGGAGTGGGAGGATGGATCCTTCGTGTCCTCTACCTGCTCATCCTGACGACCGGAGCCATTACCATGGTGATTCCCTTTTTGTGGAGCGTGTCGACCGCTTTAAAACCTTTAGGGCAGGCGGTGGCCTTTCCGCCCATCTGGTGGCCCCGGCCCATCTTGTGGCAAAACTTTATCACGACATGGAAGATTGTTCCTTTGGCGCGGTGGTTCGCCAATAGCATAGGGGTTGCGTTTGTCGTGGTGTTAGGCAACTTGGTGTTTGACTCACTGGCTGGCTATGCATTGGCGCGCATTCCGTTCAAAGGGCGGTCTTTCGTGTTTTTCGCGATTGTCTCCATGCTCATGATTCCGTTTCAGGCTATCATGCTTCCCACGTATATTCTCCTGCGCAATTTAGGGCTGTTGAACAGCTATTGGGGCATGATTCTGCCGACCATCATTTCGGCCATGGGGGTTTTCCTAATGCGTCAGGCGTTTTTGGGGATCCCCAAGGAAATTGATGAAGCCGCCATTATTGATGGCGCCAGCCGGTTTCGGATGTTCTGGCAGATTGCGCTGCCAATGGTGAAACCGAATTTGCTGACGCTAGCCTTGTTGACCTTTATGGGATCGTGGAACAACTTTCTGTTGCCGCTTTTGGTGGCAAATAACCCCAAAATCTGGACCTTGCCTTTGGGCATGGTGATGTTTCAGCAGCAGTACTTTACCAATTGGCCCTATCTGATGGCTTCGGTGGTGATGGCGACGATCCCTACGGCCTTACTTTTCCTGATGTTTCAAAGGTGGTTTGTCGAAGGAATCTCGACGACCGGGATTAAATAGGCGGCATTTATCAGATAGCGAGGGAAAAAAATTATGGACTGCGACAAGGAGTCTTTATGGAGGGAGTTCAGTGGATAATCCGCAAGGGCCTTTTATCGTGGCGGGAAACCGCGCCTATCTGATTGGGGATATGAACGGCACGTTTCCTGCCTATGGCGAGCATATCCCAGGCGAAATGACCGGGTTGTGGCAACATCCCCATAAATTGATGCAGAGTATGGATTTGGGGTGGGCTCTGCCTGGTTCCGAGCCCCAGTGGCCTCTTTCCGATCGTTTCCACCGCGGCCCCTGGCATGTGGACCAACATTTTCTCTTATCAAGAAACGTCGAGGCCAACCGGAGGATGTGGGTACCCGATGATCAGCCGGGAGTGATGATTGAGCTCACGCTATCCAATCGTGGCGAGAGTTCGGTGGAGATGGATATCGTCCTCGGGCTCGTGTCCGATTTGCATCCAGGCTGGCTCGATGAGAGCCCTAGAGGCCACGACACGGCGAGTCCCATAGCAGGCGGTGTCCTCTTTCGCAATGACGTGTCGCCATCTGGGGTCGCTTGCCTTGCTGAATCAGCCGCTCAGGAGGTGATTTTGCATGATCGTGAGCTAGCAAAAAGGGCGCCATCGGGATCAAAGATGGCTTTGATCCGCCATACGCTTAAGATCGTTCCCGGGCAACCGGTGTGCTTGCGATACTGGATTGTTGGCCAAGACGCTTCCACCAATCCTTGGGTTTTTCCTGCTGAGTTTGAACAGTGGAGAGCGGCAAAACAAGCCCGCTATCAGCGCCTCGATTTGTTGTCCCAACTGTCTTTGCCCGATGAACAATTGATGCAGGCCGCCCAGTGGATGAAGTACCAAACCGACTGGCTTATCCGCAGTGTCCCGGGATTTGGCCTAGGACTGGGAGCCGGGGTGCCGGAATATCCCTGGTGGTTTGCTTGCGATAATCACTACGCGCTAAAAGGTCTATTAACCTTTGGGCAGCATGAATGGGTGGAACAGACCCTGACGTTATTGAAAGATGTGTCATGGCAAACGAATCGAAATGGGCGTATTGTGCATGAAATGAGTACAACGGGCAAGGTATTCAATCCGGGCAACGCCCAGGAATCCCCTCAGTTTTGTGCTATGGTGTGGGAAACCTATTTATGGACAGGGGACAAAGCCTGGCTTCAGTCGATGTATCCAGCCGTGGTACAAGCCATGCAGTGGGTGAGTCAGCTTGACACGACAGCACGCGATTTGGCACCAGGCTACGGCATTATTGAAATTGAGGATCTCAATTTGCGGATGATTGATACCGCTGTGTATACCTACACGGGGCTTGTGGCATACGCCGAGATGGCCCGGATCTTTGAGGGAGCCGATTGTGCCCAGGCATTAAGCCAGCGCGCCGCCAGGCTGAAAAGCCGGTTGCTTGAGCTATACTGGATCGACGAAGAAGGACTGTTTGGCGACTTTCTGGCACAGCCGTCCGAAGTTGAAAGCCGGGCGGGCAAATGGGCTCTCCGTGCCTTGAATCAAGGGAACCCCGAAGCGGCAAAAAGATATCGCCAGCTGCCCGCGTTTGGGCGTGGGCCGGGGGAATCTCTCTATCTTATGAAGAACTGGATCATTGCGACACCGATGGAGACGGGGATAGCTCCTGACGCCTGGGCCAACCGAGCGCTCGAGCGCATGCGTCTGGGGTCCGAGTTTCACGGACCCTATGGCCTTTACTTGTCCGGGACCGATCAAAGCGAAATGATGACCATTTCGACGGGGGTCCAGGCGGTTGCGGAAATTCAATATGGCCATGCCGATTTTGCCTTGCGGTGGATGAAAGACATAGCCAAAACCCAAGACGTTCGGTCCCCCGGCACCATTTCCGAAATGTCTCCCGATTATGGGTGTTTCGTTCAGGCCTGGACGGCTTATGGGTTATGGTATCCCTTGGTCACCGGGTTTTTTGGCATCCATCCCAAGGCCAGCGAGCGTTCGTGTTATGTGAATCCGTGTATGCCGTCTCATTGGCATCAGGCAAAGTTGGCACAAGTCCGGATGGGTTCCAACCATATCGACTGCGCGTTTACCCGGAACGATCAGGAAATGTGCCGGGTGAGCACCCGGGAGCCGTGGCGCATTACCACTGGGTCACAGTGGGAAGTCGTGGATATCCACGGCGGGTATGTTGATTCGTCTGCCATTGACCTGCAATCGCCTGGGGCCTGGGTCGAACTGCGGAAAAACGTCAAAAAGGCTCCGTGAGCCGAGGATGCAAAAAATTCAGCAGAAAAGTTGACCAGAATCCGATGCGGAAAGATCGAATCCCGCCCAGAAAGGGCGGGATTCAGATGGTTCGCTTAATGCCAACTCAAGGCAAACAACTAACGTCGAGATTTTTTGCCCTAATCAGCCTGAGATCCAGAATTCCCCTCCCTACGTTCTTTAGTGGTTCCCGGTTGCGGCGATGATGAAAGCTTACCGGGCCGCCTCATCCACAATCGTGTGTATGGCCTGGCCAACGTGGCTGGCTATCTGGGTAATGGCGTCTTCTTTGAAGAATTGCGCCATGATGCCCGGATCCAAAGCAGAAATGTAGGTCTCGCCGTCTTGAAGGTAGACGTTAATCTTGCAAGGAAGCAATAAACTGATGTCCATGTTGGCTTGAAGAACCTCAGACGCCGAGGGAGCATGACAAATTTCGAGCATGTAAACCGGATCCCGCGGAAATCCCTTACTGTTTAAAATGCCACCCATGTCCAGCCTGTTAACGACTTTAAACCCGTTATGTTCTGTCGCTTCCTCAACCCGGCGAATCGCCTCTTCATAGCTGTCCTGGGTTTTCTTGGTGTATCCTAACTCCATGTGGCAAAAACCTCCTCGTTCTAGTTTCGGCAATGCTGTTATGAGTCATTCTAACGCCGATGTGCATCCTTCAAAAGCCGGTGCGGTCTAGAGCGGCCATTGCCAACTCTAAAGTGAGCCCCTGTTGCTCCCAAAAAAGAAGGCTATCGTGTCTTTGAAAAGGTCACGGGGTTTGCTGTCGACGCGGAGACCTCCTTCCCTTTTAGGGTTTGACAAAATTGATGATACCGTTCATTATATACCCCTGAGGGTATGGTTGAAAGGAGGGTGTTATCCGTGATCTTTATTCCAATGTGGGATGGTTCTTTGGGATGTTCGTCTTACTTAGTAGGCGACTCGGCCGGCGGGAAGGCGCTTGTTGTGGATCCTTTGCAAAACTTGGGAGCCGACTCTTATATTCTCAGTGCGGCCGAACAGGGACTCGAAATTGTCGCGGTCGTGGAAACGCATGTGCATGCCGACCATCACTCGGCCGCACGTGAACTGGCTGAGAAGCTGGGAATTCACGTGTCGCTGAGTCATAAGGCGCCCGCTGCGTTTGCCTTCAATCCTCTTCATGACGGGGACGTTATTGATTTGGGATATGTCAGTGCGCAGCTTTGGGAGACACCAGGTCACACGCCGGACAGCATCTCTCTTTTGATTGCCGATACCACACGATCCCAAGAGCCCTGGGCGGTGCTCACCGGCGATTCTCTCTTTGTCGGGGATGTGGGGCGTCCCGATCTGGCCGATCCGACGGTGGATGCGGTTAAAGCTGCCGCACGGGACCAATTTCAGAGCGTCCAGCGTTTAATGAACCTGGAAGACACCACGGAAATCTATCCCGCCCATTATGGGGCCTCGGCGTGCGGAGGCTTATTTTTAAACCACAAGCCCATGAGTACCATTGGATTTGAACGGAAGTGGAACCGCTTCGTGCAACTGACGGATCCTGAAGAATTTACCAATCAGCTGTTGGCTTTGTTAAAACCCCCGCCAGAAGGCGCAGCGGCTATCCGGTCAGAAAATCTGGGGCAAGACGCATAATAAGGGCACAGTGGACACACACCGATGATGGAAGGAGTGACATCAATGACGGCACAAGAATTTTTACAAACCGTACAAAATGGTCAGAGTGTATTTTTAGATTTGCGGGCGCCGCATGCTTATTCTCAGTCACATCCGGCAGGAGCTTATAATTTTCCGTTTCACCGGCAAAACTGGGGAGGAGCCGTGAAACAAGCGTTACAAGGTCAGACTCCGCCCATTGGAATCTTTGTCGACAACAGCGTTGTTGCCGCTGCGGCCCAAGAGAGTCTTGTAGCGGCGGGGCTCACGGTGGCTTTTGCTTTCGACAAAGGTCTAAAGGCATGGCAAGCCGAGAACTTGCCCGTCGAACAGGTCAAGGACTTAACCGTGGATGAATTGCGGCAAAATCTTGACCAGTACGTGGTAATCGACGTCCGCGAACCGTACGAATTGCGTAGTGGCATTATTCCGGGGGCTGTGGCAATCCCCATGGGGCAACTCCAAAACCGGTTGAATGAACTGGACAAATCGAAGGCTTACGCTATCGTTTGTGCCTCCGGCAATCGCAGCGCATCAGTCTCCAGCTTTATGTCTCAACAAGGTTTTGACGTCTCCAACGTCGTAGGGGGCATGTCGTTATGGATAGGATCGCGGCATCCGGTGGAACGCCCGTAAATGAGACGACCTCAGGAAGAGGCGTTTTTCGCATGATTCAACGCTCGCGTGGAACGGCCACCAGGGCTCATGATTTCCTGGGGAAACAACCTCAGCATGATCCAAATGTCATTTGGCGTGTGACCCGGAGGACCTGCCTGTAGTCCATCCGGGCAGCGCTGTTTCCCTTCTCGCTTAGGCACACGACACCCGAACGAAACCCTTTTGATGAAATCCCCGGCGACTCTGCAATACATATCATAGACGCTTGTGAACCGGTCGTTGTCCGCTACGGGTGGCGAGCTGCGGTATAAAGAGCAAAAAGCCATAATGGGAACACCAAAGCCGCGGCGAGGTCGACAGCTCCGTAGAGGATCAGGCCCAGGGGACACAGGAACCGCATGAGGGTGGCGATCACGGTGAGGATGACGAGGGCGGCAATGCCAGTTAGGATCAGTCCTCCCAACAACGGCCAATATCCTGATTTGCGGAAACTTAAGATCAGACTGTGTCCCCAAGTGTTTTGGTCAACAAAGAGGCCGCCCGTCATACGCAGTGCCCACGGCATGGAAAAGACGATGGCCGCGACGATGAGGATGATTCCCAGTACGTGAAGCCATACGATGGCTAAAAGACTCACCAACGCGAGACAGGCAACATACAGCACGATATAGCCGATGAATCCCCAACTCCGGCCATAAAGACGGCGGCCCAGAACCCAAAACGTTCCCCAAGTGACGGGTTGACCCTTCACGGCTTGGCCTAGCAGTCCATAAATTCCGGCGGTAAAGAACGGGCTGATCACGATGATGATGACATAGACCAACAGCATGGATGGAAGAACATGGTCCGTAAAGACCATGGGTGGCCGATGACTCGAGCCCAACGGAAGGCGGGTAGCAAACAAAGCGGAGAGCAACGAGCCTGTGCCGAGGAATAATAACAAGAGCAAGGGAAGGAAGCCAAAAACCGCTCCCCACACTAAAGCCGTCCATGTTCCGCCTTGCAAAAGTGCCTTCCACCATCTCCTGAATGCATTAGCTAGCACGCGGTTATACCCCTCTCTAAGGC
>JAKADI010000101.1 GCA_021820675.1 Bacillota bacterium
ACAGCTCCTTCGATGAGGGCGATCATCCGGTCCAAGAAGGTTTCGCCGGGATTGGTGGTTATTTGTACGACGATCTGGTCTGACAACACGCGCGTGCCGCCGATAACGGCGCTTGTGTCACCGCCAGCGGCGCGGATGACCGGTGCTGATTCGCCAGTAATGGTTGATTCGTCGACAGAGGCCACCCCTTCGATGACGGTACCGTCGCTCGGAATAGTTTCTCCAGCGGCCACCACCACGCGATCCCCTTTTCTTAACTGGGTTCCGGCAATGGTTTGGATCTGTCCATTGGGACCAATTCGGCGCGCTATGGTTTCGGTACGCGTGCTCCGTAACGCCTGGGCTTGGGCGCGTCCACGGCCTTCGGCGAGAGCTTCGGCAAAATTTGCAAAGAGTACGGTCAACCATAACCAAACGGCAATTTGCATGGTGAAGCCAAAAAGAGAGGCATTGCCCTGGGCTAACAATCTGACGGCGTCAACTGTCGTAAACACACTGCCAATTTCCACGACAAACATGACGGGATTATGCATCATCCAGCGGGGATTTAACTTGCGAAATGCCTCTCCAATAGCCTGCCAGATGGCCCCAGATGACAGCGTTTGGGTTTTGAAATCTTGTACTGACATCTTAGGCACCTCCTCCAAATAAATGTCCACTCCACAGAGCAAAGTGTTCCGCTAACGGTCCGAGCGCCAACGCGGGGAAGAACACTAAAGCCCCGACAATGAGTACGGTGGCGATCAGAAGACCGGCAAACATGACACCGTGGGTTGGGAACGTGCCTGCGCTCTCGGGCACTGCCTGCTTTTGGACTAGTGATCCCGCGATAGCCAGTGCGGGAATATACATCGCAAACCGGCCGAATAACATGGCCAATCCGACTGTCCAGGTGTAGAAAGGCGCTGCGGCGTCTAAACCGCCGAAAGCCGATCCGTTATTGCCAACACCGGAAGAAAAGGCGTAGAGCACTTCGGATAGTCCGTGGGGACCGGGATTAAAGATGCCCGATAAACCGCCTTTGGACGTTACGGCCCAGGCTGACAGGCCCAAAATGACGAATGTAGGCACAATCATGGCTAATACGGCCATTTTTACTTCATACGACTGAATTTTCTTACCCAGGTATTCCGGGGTGCGACCGACCATCAGACCCGCCAAGAACACCGCTAAGATGGCGAACGCCAGCATCCCTAACAAGCCGACGCCCCAGGCGCCGATTATAACCTCGCCGCTCATCATGTTGAAAAGCGTTACGAGCCCGCCAATTGGGGTGAGGCTATCATTGGCTGCCGCTGTTGAACCCCACGACACAGCTGTGGTCGAGGTTTCAAACAGGGACGAAAGAGCCGGTCCGAATCGAACTTCCTTACCCTCCATGTTGGCCCCGTGGACTCCCAAGTGGGCCAAAATGGGATTTCCGGCGGCTTCTGCATGGTACATGACTAAGGTGCCGGCCAAAAACATCGCGAGCATGGCGCCTAAAATGGTCCACCCTTGCCGAGTGTCTTTGACAACCTTGCCAAAGTAATAGGTCAAACCCACCGGAATAGAAAACCCCAAAATCAGTTGCCACATCAAAGAGGCGATGTTGGCAGTTTCGTATGGGTGTCCGGCATTCATATTAAAGAATCCGCCGCCGTTGTCACCTAATTGCATGATCGCGTTCATCATGCCTACCGGTCCTTGCGCAATGGTCTGGGTACCGCCTTGCAGGGTATGAGCCGTGATGTAAGGCCCCCAGTTCTGCGGGTTGCCTAAAGCAATTAACACTAGCGCCCCGACGAAGGCGAATGGCAAGCTGATCCATAATAACGTCCGGGTGAGATCCACCCAGAAGTTACCCAATGTGTTGACATTTCGGCGAGACAGGCCTCGAATAAAGGCTAAAATCATCCCCATGCCGGTGATGGGTGATAGAAATTGTTGAACCATTAGCATGGCCTGGGAGAAGTAGCTCATAGTGCTCTCGCCGCCATAGGCCTGCCAGTTTGTGTTAGTCATGAAACTTACTGCCGTGTTAAAAGACAGGTGAGGGCCCAGGTCCTTCATATGGGCGGGGTTGAACGGCAAGGCCGCTTGAATCCGCAATAATAGGTACAACACCACAAAACCGATCAAGTTAAATGCCAAAATAGCCAGGAAATATTCTGTCCAGCGCATTTCGTGATCTTCGCGCACGCCTGCAACCCGGTAGACTAGGCGTTCTACGGGACGCATCACGGGGTCTATGAATGTGTGGCGCTGGTCATAGACTGCATATAGATAGAGTCCAATGGGTTTGGCTATCAAGATTAGAACGACGACGAACACGAGAATCCCGAGGACACCGGGTACCGTCACACAACTCACCTCATTTTGGAAATGCTGAAAAACCGTTTCATACGTTTTATATCGGTTTGGGCCGCAGCCCCCTGGTTAAGGCGGTTTAGGTTTTATTTAGCCCTTACCCAGGCATATAATCGGGCTTTAACACATGCGAGCCCAATTCTCAGTAAGTATAGCGGCTCAGGGAAGATGACGTGTAGTCAAAAAAGCGTAAAATTCTCATAAAAAAATCGTAAAAAATTCGCACCTCCAACCATCTATGGTAATCGGCATGGCGCCATAATGTCGTGAAGAGACGGGCATTCGGCTCCAAGGCGCAACCGGATCAACGTGCGGGTGCAGCGCCGTTTCAGCTTGTCCCGGAAGACAAGACGCTGGAGCCGAAAAGGCACAGTTTCCCCAACTGAAACGATCCCTTTAATCACATCCTTGTCGTATACGGCAAGCCAAGAGTCGGCAGGATATGAGAGCACGGCATCACCGTAGTGGCCGACAAGGGGGGGCTGGAAGGGATTGTTCCGGTATCCACGCGATTTCCCGGCAGTAATGCATTTGTAGGGGATCCGTGTTGTATTCCCGCGTTAAATGTAGACCTCGTCGCGCAATTTTCTCCGTCAGAATAGAACGGGGAAGGATGAGAGAGGACAAGCCTGTAGCAATGCTAGCTGTGACGAGAAGAGGAAGTAATGCGCCTAAATTATGGGTTAGTTCTAAAGGGAAGACGACACTGGTGAAGGGTGTTCGGGTGACACCAGAGAAAATGGCGGACATTCCCAGTAGGGCCCAAACCCCCGGGTGAGCAACATGTAAGAGTTCTCCGCCCAAACCTCCAAAACTTCCGCCAATAATGAGAATGGGCGCTAAAATACCTCCGGAAGTTCCCGATCCTAAGCCCACCACCCAAATTATCGTTTTGACGATTAACAAGGCGACGATGGTGTACACGGTCAATCGCACATTGAGTATAGCAAAGATACTCCCATATCCCACGCCCAAAGCCCGGGGAGATATTAACCCTCCTATACCGACAACTATGCCACCTAGTGCCGGCCACCACATCCAGTGTATGGGGAAGCGGCGAAATGTATCTTCCACACGGTATATAGCCCAGGTTAAGAGTACGGCCAGGAGACTGCCACTTAACCCGATGACGGTAGCGGCTCCTAAAAGCGGTGCGGTAACATGAAAAAGGGGAGTCATGGGAAACAAGGGACCGGGACCCAGGCAAACCATTCGCGTGGCATCGGCCACAGCACTAGCGATGGCAATCGGTACAAGGCTCCGGGGTTTAAATTCAAATATCAGGAGTTCGACGGCAAACAATACGGATGACACGGGTGCAGCAAAAGTTGCTGACATTCCTCCCGCTGCGCCTGCCACGAGCAGGATTCGACGTTCGATCGAAGACATGTTGAAAAATTGGGCAAACAGGGAACCGAAAGAGCCTCCAGTCATAATAATGGGGCCTTCGGCCCCAAATGGACCGCCCGATCCGATGGAAATGGCGGATGATAACGGTTTGAAGAAAGCTACCCGCGCATTGATTTGACTCTTGTTAATAAGCATTGCCTCGATGGCTTCCGGGATGCCGTGCCCTCGAATTTTTTGGGAACCATAGCGGGCCATCAGTCCAATAATTAAGGCCCCTATGATCGGAGGGAGAATACCCCATGCGTGCAGATGATTATGCGTAGGGGTGATATAGGCGAGCGAAAGTCGTTGGTAAAAGAAAAGATTGGTAAAGAAGTCAATCATTTTTAGCAGGACAATCGCGATAAACGCGCATGTGATGCCGATGAAGAGGGCGGCAATAGATAGCCGTATAATCTGCGAACTGGTCGTAAAATCTCCTGTTTGGCGAGGTTGTGCCGTCATCGTCGAAGCTCCCTGTTGCGGTGATGTAAATATATATATCGCAATACGATGTAAAAAGCAAGATGCAAGGACAGGCCATGGTGAACACCGCTCGATGCAACAATGCTCTCCATACCCATGCACACAGTCCGGAACAATGCATGGCATTTGGTGTAATGATATTCGCGCTGGGTATCCAACCTGAGATTGTCCGCCAAGACTATTGAAATGGCCTGAAGGATTCTCCCGTGTTAAATTTCGCCAGGGTGTCATTCGATGTCTTGGTGACAATCATCACAATGTCATCTGTGGGGATACCGTTAAATGAGAATATAAATTGTCGGAATATCGTGGCAGCTGAATGGATCATGGCGTTAAGAGTTATGGCCAGGTAAGGCCGCCTGAGCGCGGTACCTGGTTAGCTACCGGGCACCTGAGTGGCCATCGCGACTGATATTCGAAGCATGATCGGCAGGTGCATAGGGACGAGATGGGAGATCTGGGTAGAATGCCGTCTTGTGGTGTGGTCACCGTGTTAGCAATGAGGATCCGAGTCGGAGAATAATATGTAATATTTATAAATTGCGACGACACAACATTCACGGGCTTATTTATACGATAGATAGGCAGATCGAATGAGGAGGTCGATAAGGAAATGGCGAGGAACAAGCCTCAACCGTTCTATTCCGGCTATTTTGCGGCGGTCATGGCAACGGGTATTATATCGACAGGATTATTTTTATATCACTACCGATGGTTATCCAACACGCTGTTAGTGGTGGCCGTTTGTTTCTATCTTATTCTGTGGGCCGTTTATGTCGGTCGAACTCTTAAGACCCCTAGCGAGATGTGGAAGGATTTAATCAATCCGACAACGGCGTTCGGATTTTTGACCATCGTGGCAGGATCGAACGTTCTTGCCGTTCGGTTTCTGCTGGCTCATTGGATTACCTTGTCGGTGGCGCTAGGTATCATCGGCCTTGTAACCTGGGGCATCCTGTCTTATATGATTATGACGGCCCTCATAATAGGTCCTGCTGTCGAAGTGACGTCGGTAAATGGCGGCTGGCTTATCGCGATTGTCGCGGAACAGTCGATAGCGACGTACTTAGCGGCCATGAGCGATCTTGTTCCGCATTATACCACGATTTTATTTTTGGTGGCGACAACATTTTGGGCGATGGGCTTGATGTTTTATTTGATTTTCATCGGATGGATTATGAATCGCCTTCTTTTTCAGCGCATTACCTTCCATGACCTCCAGCCGCCCTATTGGATTAACATGGGCGCTACGGCTATAACGGCCTTGGCCAGTTCCCGGCTTTTGTCTATTCATGCGCATGCGGCGATTTTGTTGACATTGGCCCCCTTCTTGGAAGGAATCACGCTTATGATATGGGCGTGGGGCAGTTGGTGGATTCCTTTGCTCATTATCCTTGGAGTGTGGAAATATTGGTGGGGTCACGAGAAAGTGGACTATCATCCTTCGCAATGGAGCATTGTCTTTCCCCTGGGGATGTATGCCACGGCTACGACGACTATGTCCCGTATTCCCGGATTCAAGCCCTTATACTCGGTCGGGTCGGCATTTTTGTGGATAGGCGTAGGGGCGTGGATTTTAGTCGCGGGGTTGTGGGTACGCAAGGTTGCCATTCCATAAAAATGGGGGAATTAGAGATAGGATAATGCGCCCAATGCATAAGAACCTGTCCTAGGCAAAGCCCGGGGAGTTAAGCGGGTAAGTCCATAGGGTTATACGGGTGAAACGATCCGAATCAAGGCCTGGTGATAATACGATAATCCCATTCATTTTTGAGTTTTCCCTCAATCTCCGCCCTTGAGGGCCAGGTGTCGACTTAATGGAGTTCTTGCGTGGCTGTCGTCACCATCGGCATACGTAGAAATGCTCACGCCTTTGCCTTCTATATATCAGCTATCCGTCGAACATTTCATACAACAATTTTCTGCTCCATCTGTGTGAAAACCGTGATGATGGTCACTTTTAGACAGAAAGGGCAGACTTAAGATGATTACAGTGCGATAGAGTTTTTGGATGCGGTCCTAGGGAGTTTAGTACTGTTCTGGAAACGGAGGGTGTCAACAAGAATAGAACCCAGCCCATGCCACCTGTTATTCAACGTATTGTAAATGACATTGCGCGAACGGCATGATCAGCCTCCTGTCGATGTCATATTTGTCTTGCATATTAACGAACGCTGCTTGCCATCAGTCCGCAAGGTCGTGGGAACCCCTCCTGCGGCCAATATTTCACGTATTGATAATCTGTTGTTTGGCACTGTGGAATTTTATGAA